>NZ_JBVCPV010000008.1:0-31528 GCF_057456495.1 Lishizhenia sp.
ACAAGGGCAGATAAAGCTAGCAGTATGCACCATTCAAATTTCGAAACCTCAAAGAAAAAGGATGCACCTATAAGCAGGAGGAATAAGACAACATGAATCTTAAAATTCTTTTCTGTTTGTAACATGCGTTTTATTCCCTTGAACCCATATTTAAAACCTACGTTCATGATCATACTTTTGCTCAAAATAGGTAATTATTTGTTAATACAATTTAATGCAAGATTAATTGTGGTTTAACTGCGGTAACAAAGGAAGTAGAGACCTTTGTAAAAAAATAAACGCATGAAATTATTCTTAGGACTTACGAGCATTTTGGTGATCAGTGTAATGTTCATGTCTCTGGATAATTCTAAAAATGACGTAGAAAATAAAGAGCAGCTTGAAGAATGTAATGAGGTGCTGGATAGGTTGGCTGAGTTAGGGTCTAAATCTCTCTACTTAGAAATAAAGTGGTTAGAACTTGATGCAACTGAGAAGTTTGACCGCCTACAAGAAACAAATCAATTGTTTGGTGAATTTGAGTACTTGCAGTTATACCTGAAGGATCAAAATAAAATTAAATCGACGCTAAGCAGTATGCAAAACTATACTTTGGCGATGAGTTCGGAAGAACAACAGTGGCGTCATCTTAAAGCTTTGCGTAAAAGGATAGATAAAATGTATGGGGCTTTGGAGAAACTACAATTTGATGATAAGCAACTCTTCAAAGCCATAAATCTTCTAACACAACATCTCGAATCTTGGAATTTACATAGAAAATCTACCGTGTTGAAAGGGGTTGCAAAGGCTATAGCTCCTTTTAAACAAAAGACTACTCAGGATGAGGATACCCAGGTGTTTGATCAATTGGAGAAATTATGTTCTACCGTAGAATTGGTGCAAAGTAAAGATGCAGAAGGCTTGTATTTGCTTAGCTTGAAATCTGCCCTCAGCGATATTGAATATTTTTTAAAGAATACGGGAAAAGAGGAATCATATAATAAAGTGTAACATGGAAGCATTAACACAAGAAAGAACAAAAAGAATCTTATCGAAGAAATCGGCGTTGTTGTTGAGTATTTCAGTAACTCTTGCGGCTATGGTAGTAGAGTTTGTCTACGGTGTTCTCTTAAATAGCGTAATGCTAAAAAGTGATGCCATCCATATGTTGTCGCATGCCTTGGCTTTACTCATAGCTCTTTTTGCCATCTTGTACACAAAGAATTTATCAGAAGAAAAAGCCAAGAAAGTAGAGGCATTGTCTGCTTTTACGAATGCATTGCTCATCTTCGCTTTTGTGCTTTGGATAGTCGTAGACGCAGGCATTAAATTCATGCATTTGGAGGAAATGGAAACCTCCCAGCTACTTTGGGTAGCCATTTTTGGCTTAGGGGTTAATCTCCTTACCGCGCTTATTTTGTCTTTTGGAGGGATAGAAGATTTGAATACCAAGGGTGCCTTCTTGCACCTATTGGCAGACACATTTTCATCCATCGCAATTATTGTTGGTGCCTACCTTACCCAGTATTTCCACTGGTTTTGGTTAGATCCTGTTTTGTCATTAGTGATCGCATTTGTTGTGGCGAAGTGGGGAGTGGGTTTGATGAAAGAATCAACCAAGGTTTTATTGACAGAAAAGTAGAAGCCTCAATTGGGGCAGACTTCATTTGTTCTAGAATAATTACATTTAGAATTCGTTACAGAACAAATGAATTTATACTCGAATAAACAAAAGTGGAAGATTGTTTTGATGGTAGTAGCGCTCTGCTTAGTTGGAGCTTCGCTATTTCTATCTAATCGTATTGTTGGGAAAGTTGCCAAGCGAGAACGCGAACGTGTAACCCAATGGGCTGATGCTATTAAGAAAAGGGCTGAGTTGGTGAAACTAACCAACCGTTCTTTTGACGAATTGCGTACCAAAGAACGCAATGAGATGGAATTGTGGATAGAAGCAACCAAGGAGGTGAGTCAGAACACAGATTTTGGGAGTACGAAATCTTACGACTTACCGCTGAGAATAATAAATGCGAACAACAAAATTCCAGTTATAGTTTTAGATCAAAAAAGGCGCTATAGTCAGTCTAGAAATGTATCCTTAACGAAAGATAAATTGGCCACTGCTTTTCCTGAACTTTCCAAGCAGGAGGTAAAACAATTGTATGAAGACTCTATGGTAAATTTGGCCTTGAGCTGGCAGAAAATTAACCCAAGTTTTACGGTCGAAATCTATACGGATTTGTACATGACCTATTACTTTAATGAGAGTTTGAATATTACCCGACTTCAAAATGAGAGAGATTCTTTAATTCGTTCTTTTAATGAGGAATTAATTGATAACACAAGCTTTGTTCCCGTGGTATTAGTAAATGGAGATAAGGATAGTATCATCGCTCATAACTTAAAGAAGGAGGATATGGCGGCCTTGGATTTGAGTTCAGGTTGGAAGCCAGATGTATTTGGTAATATTCCCATTGAAATATCCTTTGCAGAGGACGAAACCAATTATGTGTACTATGATGACTCACAAGAGTTAAAGCAATTACAGTACTTCCCCTACATTCAATTCTTAATAATTGGACTCTTTATTTTTATTGGATACCTCATCTTTTCTACGTTTAGAAAGGCTGAACAAAATCAGGTTTGGGCAGGTATGGCCAAAGAAACAGCCCATCAGTTGGGAACACCTTTGTCTTCTTTAATGGCATGGACGCAGCTCTTAGAAACCATGGAAATAGATCCTTCTATTCCTCAGGAAATGAATAAGGATATTAACCGATTGACACAAGTTACGGATAGGTTTTCTAAAATTGGTTCAGGTGCAAAATTGGAGGAGAAAGATATTGTTGCCACGGTGGAAAATATGGTTGATTACCTCCGTTCGCGTATTAGTAATAAAGTCAATGTAAGTTTTAACAGTAGCGAACCCGTGATTATCATTGCGCACAATGTTTCTTTATTTGAATGGGTAATAGAAAATATCTGCAAGAATGCGGTAGACGCTATGGAAGGTCGTGGAGAGTTGAAAATTCACGTATTCCAGGAGAAAGGAAAGGTGAACATAGATATACAAGATACAGGAAAGGGGATGACTTCTAAAGAGCAGCGCATTGTTTTTCAACCAGGATTTACCACCAAGAAAAGAGGTTGGGGATTAGGCTTGAGTTTAGTAAAGCGCATCGTACAAGATTATCACAAGGGCCGAGTGTTTGTACTGAAATCGGAAGTAGGAACAGGAACAACTTTTAGAATAAGTTTAAACATATAAAAAAAGGAGGTCGTTAATGACCTCCTTTTTTGTGTATGAATTATTTTATCCTTGCCTAAAATCTAAAGGTGAATCCACCCAATACTTGGAAACCTTGTACAGGGTAGTTGTACCATCTGTTGTAGCGTTGTGCAGCAAAGTTGTTAAAGTTGATGTAAGCAGAGAAACGTTTATTGTATCTGTATTCAAAGCCTAGGTTTGCATCTACAATTGTTCCTAAAGCAACACTGTAAATACCATCTTCTAATTCTGCGTTTTCAATTGTTGCATCGTATACCAAGGCTCTTCTTCCAGCTTCGGCACCTACTGTTAAGTTCAATAAGAACTTGTCAAATAGGTTATACTCTCCACGTAGAATGATTTCTAACTGCGGTAAATTCCAAGCGTAAGGATTGTTTCTTGCTTGATAAGAATTAAATCTACCAATGGCGTCTACCTTCAACTTTTCATTTTGTTGGTAAGTCAAAGAAGCTTCTAATTTCGTGATGTTGATAGTATCGTAAATCACGGCAAATTCGGTTTGCGCGCTGTAAGTTGTATCATTCACAAACAGTGCTTTATTTCTGTTTGATGAGAACGAAGCTGAGAGATTAAACGCAATGCGTTTGCTCAATGTTCCTTTGATACCAAAGTAAGCATTCAACGCCTGAGATTCATTGTCTAATCTAATGTTAGAAAGCAAGAATTCATTCTCATTACTCAAACGCGAGTAGGTGTTTTGTTTCAATTGTCCATTCAAACCTGCGTAAGGAATAAATAGGTCATTTAACATGCTGTACTTTGCTTCTAAAATTGGGTAGAAGTGTGCTTTTGTTTCGTCGTGACTATCAATAGTAACATCAAAACCAGCTGTTGCTCTCAACTTTTTATCCTTACTGTAAGTGGTAACGGTTGGTTTCAATTGAAAGATCAAATTAGAAGAAACAAAACCTGTATCTAAGGGTGAGTTAAGATCAATAAATTTGTTCTCTTCCCCGTATTGATAGTTGTTGTATTTTACATTGAAGGCTGCTTTAAATACTTCATTGTTCAACCTGTATTTCCAGTCAGATGTAATGGTAAAGTTATTTTCTCTCGCTCTCCATTTTGCAATACTATCCGCATGTTTCTTGTCGAAGAAATTGTAATAACTCGCACCAATAACATAGTTCAATTCTGCTGAGTCTTTTTTGTGCGACTCATACAAAGCATTGAATCCGATTTGTTGAAAACGATTAGCAATACTATCTCTATTCGCGTTTTTGTCTTGAAAACCGTAGTGATGTAAACCTAAATTATTATAGTTGACTTCTCCGTATAAACTGTACTTCTTCTCGTTAATTTGACCAAATACAGAACTTTTGGTTCTGTCGTATTGAGAAGGAGCGTAGTTAGACATATTGTTGAAAGAACTAATATGACGTGCCTCCAGACCCCAAACATGTTTACGAGAGCGGAGTGAGTTATAGTACAATTCTCCCAAGGTAATTAAATCACTTCCAATCCCCACTTTTGCATAACCCCTATACAACTGATCTAGTTTAGGGTTAATGTTTACACGAGCAGGGTTAATCTGATCTAAGGTAAATGAAGTTTCGTGCTTCAAAGAGAGAAGGGGATACTCTATAGTTGGAGCAGGAATAACAGAATCCTTTTTCACAGGTCTGTCGGAAATACGGTAAGCCTTCTCAATAGGGCGTTGTCCTTTCGTAGTTAACTGAACGTCTTCTTGCGAAAAGGCAAAGCTTACTGAGATGAGTGCTAGTGCTAATACGCTTAATTTATTCATCATTACCTCCTTCGTCGTTAATTTCTATTGTATCAACCCCTTCTTCTTCTATCTGTTTTGGGGTATTTTGTAATTGTTCAATTTCTGCAGCTATCGCATTGGCTTCGTCCAAAATACCGTCTTCTTGGTTCGGGTAGTTTTGAAGAATTATATCTACTGTGCTCTTCGCTTGGAATAATTCATCTGTTGCCATTAAAACGTTTGCGTGTAATAAGAGAGATTTTGCAATCCAATAATCGTAAGCCGGTTTACGCTTTAATAATGACTTATGCTCGGCGTTTGCTTTTTCATACTCCTCTTGTAAGAAGTAAATTTTGGCAATGGTATATTGAGCTTCAGAACCTCTAGCATCTCCAGCGTTCTTAGATAACCATTTTAAGTAAACAATTGCTTCGTCATATTCTTCAACGTGGAAAGAAGAGAGTCCAACAATATAGTAAGCTTGTTTCTCTATGTCATCAGAAACTTGCTTGTCTTGCATCACTTTTAAACCGGCTACGATAGCATTTTCGTAATTTTCTAAGAGATAATTCGTACGCATTAAACCTATACGTGTGTTGTAGATAACCTCTGGGGTAGAAGCAATTTTCTCCAATTTTACATAGTAGGGTAAAGCGCTTTCATAATCTTTCGAATTATAGTAGTATTTCGAAGTGCGAATCAAAGCTAATTCTGTGTAAGAAGAGTAACTATCATTAATGATGTCATCATATACCTCCATGGCCAAACGCATACTGTCTATGTTGTAATAAGCATCCGCCAAATAATTGCGGATTTCAACGGCATATTTTCCTTGAGGGAAATTCTGAATATATCCGTTCAATCCTGGTATAGCATCTTCATACCTTTCTTCGTTATAGGCGACTACACCGTTTTTGTAGTAGATCTCCTCTTCTGCATCGTCTGAGATATCAGCACAAGGATAATCAACTCTTAATTGTCTAATTTTTTCAATCTGAGAAAGTTGTTCGTAAATGGCCACCAAACCTTTAGTAGCGGGTTTACAAACACTGGTGTCTCTTGCGCTATATTCATTTAAAACACGTTTAAAGTAGCTTTCAGATGCCGCGTATTCTTCTTGTTTGTATTTGATATCTCCAATCAATAATAAAGCATCTTTCACCAATAAATTACTTGGATAGTCTCTGGCCAATTGTTCAGCATAGCGAATAGCATCTTTGTAATTTTTAGAACGGTAATAGGCAATTGAAATATCGTAAACTGCGCGGACTGTATAAACTGAGTTTTTGTAGTTGTTTACAATGTCCAAGAGAGATTTTACAGCATTTTCTCTGTCGTTCAACCAGCTGTAAGCTTTGGCTTGGTAGTAACGAGATTTATCTTCTGCACCTTGTCTCAACTGGATAGAAGACTCGTAATTCTGTACGGCTAATTTGTAATTTTCTCTTCCTCCAATGTAGTAAGTAGCGTCTCCAATTCGAGCATAAGCATCCGCCAACTTGTTTTTGTTGGCAATGTTCCCTAAACCTGTGTAGGTTCTAAAGGCCACTAAGGCTTGCTCATAGTCTTCATCATTGAAGTAAGCATATCCGATATTGTAGTATGCATCTTGCTTTAAGTTAGAGGTATAGTTTCCAGGAATGGAAAGGAAATTTCTGTATTCTAAAATAGCTTGTTGATTCTTACCTTGTAAATAGTAAGCTTCTCCCGTCCAGTAGACAGACTCACCTAAGATGTCTGCATTGATAGGATAGTTCCCCACCTTTTTAAAAGTTGCAATTGCTTCCGAATATGAACGTTGTTCTAATAACTCTAACCCTCTGTTGTAGGCAATAATTTGATATGCAGATTTTAATTTGATGTTTAAGCTGGGTAAGTTTTCTAATGAAGTTAACGCCGCTTGGTAATTTTTAGTGTTAGAATACACATTCACCAAATATTGGTAAACATCATTTTTTCGCTTAGAATTTGGATACTTTTTCAAGTAAGTTTCAAAAGCTACGATGGCCTGACTATATGGGTTGTAATCTAATTTGTAGGATAAAACTGCACTGTTGTACAATGCGTCTTCTTGTACGGTTTCATTGAAATCGAGTTCAGAAGCTTTAAAGAAGGCTGTTCTTGCGAAATCGAGGTTTTCCATCTTTAGGTAACATTCACCGGCATGGTACATTGCGGTTTGACCTAATTCATCGCTTGTTCTAGCAACGCGTTCAAACTTCTTGCTTGCTTTTGCATAGTTACCACTTCTGTAATACGCATAGGCCAATTGGTAATCGTCTTCGCGAGAAGTTTGTGCCGAGGCATTGTATTTTTCTAAATAAGGAACAGCCTCGTCGTATTGCTCCACTTTGTAGTAAGCATCTCCGATGAGGTGATTTAAATCTGCCTTATCTTTGTAGGTGTCATTGCTCCCTATTTGCGGAGCAAGTTCAGTTACTTTGTCGTACTTCCCTTGCAGGTAGTAAATTTGCGTGATGTAGTAAGGAACCAAAGCGGCAAAACTTTCATCTTCTTTTAAAGTTTCGAATCCTTCTAAGGCTACTTGGTATTGTTCTTTTTGGTAAGCGATATGAGAGTAGTAGTACAATGCTGGGTGAGCGTACTGTGATACTCCATCCTTAATTTCGTAAAAAGCGTTTCTAGATTGTTCAAATTTTCCTTCTTGAAAACAAGCGTATCCGAGCTTGAAATAGAAAGCATCTTTATCGTCCTCAGCTATATCATTCACATTAGTTTTCTCATACCAAACGATACTCTCATCGTATTTTTTCTTTTGGTAGAAGTAGTTCCCAAGCTTAAAGTAAATGTTGTTTTTGTAGATGGATTCTGGATAGTCCGTATTGAACTGAATTAACAAATCCACAGCATCATTGTTGAACAATTCCAGGGCTGCTAAACCTTCGTAATATCTGGCTTTGATATACGCCGGATCATTTGATTTTTCTGGAAAAGAAAGGATGAAATCGTGAAAGCTTTTCCTTGCTGCACTGTATTGCTGCTTTTCAAAGAGTTCTTCGGCACTGTAGAACAAAGCATAATCACTTCTATAGGCTTCGGTTTGTTGTGCCAACATCGAAAAATTAAGACCTACAACAAGTGCAAGGAGGAATAATATTCTATAACGCATAGTTTCCTTTTATTTTAATTATGTAAAATTAATAGGGATTAGCGCTGGCTTGGCTCCAAGTAGTGAAAGTTTTAAACGCGAATCTGTTAAGATTGTTTTATATACAACGCAAAGTATTGAAGGAGATTTTGCAATTTTACAAAAAAGAGAGTCGTGAGTGTTATAGAAATTAGTGCAGGAAAGATTTATCAGCGCAATAGCTTGGTTCTAGATAATATCAACTTTAAGTTGGATAAAAATGAGTTTGTCTATGTGATTGGTAAAACGGGTTCTGGAAAAAGCAGTTTCTTAAAAATGCTCTACGGTGAGTTGAGTTTGGCGGATGGAACAGGTCATGTTTCTGAATTTGATTTACGTAAACTCAAGAAAAAGCAAATCCCCCTTTTACGTCGTGATATTGGTATCGTTTTCCAAGATTTTCAATTGTTGATGGATAGAAGTGTGAAGAAGAATTTACTCTTTGTACTTAAATCAACAGGTTGGAGAAAGAAAAAAGAAATGGAAAAACGTGCTTTAGAAGTTTTGGCTATGGTGGGTGTGGAACACAAGGCCGAACGCATGCCCCATGAATTATCTGGAGGTGAACAACAACGTGTAGCTGTGGCGAGAGCATTGTTAAATAGTCCTTCTCTAATCTTAGCCGACGAGCCTACGGGTAATCTAGATCCAGAAACCTCTGAGGAAATCATGAAATTGTTGACGGCAATCGCGCAAGAAGGAACCTCTGTGCTCATGGCTACACACGATATGGCCTTGGTAGATAAATTTGGAGGTAGAGTATTAAGGGTTGAAAATGGAGGAATCAAAGAAATTTCGTCCATCAACAATTTCAACCCCTTTGAGGCTATGCCTTAAGTTTGGCCTTATCCATACAAAGCTCTACTAATATACCGTCTGTACTTTTAGGGTGTAAAAAGGCGATGACTTTATCGTCTGCACCAGCTTTAGGTTGGGTATGAATCAATTGAAATCCTTCTCCTTCTAAACGTTCAATTTCTGCCTGAATGTCTTCCACGTCAAATGCAATATGGTGTATTCCTTGTCCTTTTTTCTCTAAGAACTTGGCAATAGGACTATCTGCTTTCGTTGCTTCTAATAATTCTATTTTAGATTCACCAATTTGATAAAAGGCAGTTTTAACACCTTCGCTTTCTACTTCTTCAATTTTATAGCATTCAGCATTTAAAAGTTTGGCGTAAATCTTACTGCTTTCTTCTATGCTTTTTACGGCAATTCCTAAATGTTCTATTTTCTTCATGGCCTAAAAATAAAAAATCCCACTTTTTAAAAAGCGGGATTGATTGAGTATTTATTTTTTTATAATCCGTTCTGTGGTATTGTCATAGTTCAAATGATAGAGTCCCTTTTTCAAGGAGGTACATGCTACAATTTCACCATATCCTTTTTTTACAATGTTTCCGTAAGCGTCAAACAATTCGTAACGCGTGGGGGATGCTTTCTTTTGTTTGTTGACAAAGCGTATCTCCTCGTCAATTTTATTACTGGCTAAGAAAACTTCATCGGCATTCGATTCAAAGATTATTTCAGGACTTTTGTTTTTAATACCTGTATGGTCTATCTGTACAACTCTTATTTTGTTGGTCCCAGAATGAGGGGTGATTTGGAATGAGTAACTGTTGATATCTGGTGTTCCTAAACCTTCAACTTCTCCAACAGTAATCCATTTATTCCAACGGTATTGCTCTATTTTAAATGGAATTTTTCCTTCTTCATTTTTTGTTGACCAAGAAATGACACCTTCTTCCGTTGCAGAAATTTCTTCTGTCGTAAAAGTGGAAGAGTGTAATAAAACCTCTGGATTTAAAATTTTTGGTTTACAATCATCGGAATGATAGATAACAATAAATACAGGAGTTCCAATGGGTAAGTCTAACTGCGAAAAATCTATAATAAATGCTAGACGGTTTATGTTTGCTGGTAAAATTTGGTCATTTACAGTGATTCTCGTTGCACAGAAACCAAACCCATCCGGTGTCTCAGGATTTTGAACATATAGATTTCTTCCTTGGTAGGTTCCTTCTATAGAAAGGTTAGCACAAGATAAATGCGCAAACCAGAATATAGTAGCAAGTGTAAAAAAAAGTCTCATTGTAATGGTGAAACGTTAAATGTTCGTATGCAATATTAACGTCTATTTTTGTAAAAAGCAATATGGTAGTTGTTTTTTAATATGTATTATTGTATCAGGGATTAAACCCTAGGACTTCAGAAGTTAAACCCCGTTCAACTAACTTCTTAACTCTAGAATATGAAACTACTTTATTACTACGTCATATCTTTTATCATATTACTGTTCTCCTGTTCAGAAAAGAAGGAATCTAAAACTTTTGAATACGCTGGAGGATGCTTCAAAGCAGCCATTGAATTTAACCCTACAAATGTTGTAGTTGAAAATGTGAATGATATGGCTACTGACATGGTTGTTCATCAGGTTTTGGAAGGACTTTTTGAACTTGACGACAAAAATTTACAACCTGTTGAAAGACTTGTGAAGAGCTACACCATGGAAGAAAATGGCAAAGTCTACAGGTTTCAACTTCGAGAAGACGTTTATTTTCATCCACACTCTTTGATTGGTGATCGTCATCGCCTTACCATGGATGATGTCTTATCTACTTTTGAACATGCCTGTAAGTCCAAAGCTGATAGTGGTCCCAGCGTATTGTATCAATTGGTTTTTGAAGGAAAAGTAAAAGGAGCGATAGAGTACTATAAAAATGAAGCCGACCATATATCGGGCATGTACGTGGAGAAAGATGAATTGGTAATGGAGTTGGTAAATACGGATTTTAATTTTTTAGAAAAACTTTGTGTTCCATCAGCTAAAATTTTACCCAAAGAAATTGTGGAGGCAAATCAAGGTTCTTCTCTTATAGGAACCGGGCCATTTATTTATGAAGGAACGCAGTTGTTCGGGGATGATCAAGCGGTTTTACTCACTAAAAACCCGAAGTATTACCTCATGGACGAACAAGGGAATAGTTTACCTTACTTGGATTCTGTAATGTATTTCATAGAGTCTAAAAACCTTAAGCAATTAACTTATTTTGAGGAAGGTAAGATTCACTATGTTCAAGATATTCCACCTGGGCGTATTGCTATGATGTTTGAAGCCTACCAAGATGAGTTTTTCAACGAACCTCCCCAAATTTTATTGAGGCGTAAGCCCATGCTTGGAACGCAGTATTACGGACTTAATATGGAATCTCCAGCACTAAAAGATGTGCGGGTGCGCAAGGCCTTAAATTATGGGTTGGATAAAGAGCGCATAGTGAAGGAAGTTCTACATGATCGTGCTTATGGCGCAGGAAATAGAGGAGTTGTTCCGCCTTATGTTCTGCAAGATTATGATGTGAATGACAGTTTACTGATAGGCTATCAATTTGATTTAAAGAAAGCACAAAAATTGATGGCTGAAGCTGGATATCCGAAGGGAGAAGGTTTTCCAACGCTGAAATTAATTTTTGATAAAGGTACTATTCATGCAGCCATCGCCTCAGAATTTGCAACGCAGATGGAGCAAAATCTTGGAATTCAGGTCAATTTAGAAGGTTTTTCTTATCAACAAATGAATGATGTAGTGGAAAAAGGTAATGTTGATATTTTTCGTTCTTCGTGGTATGCCGATTATAAAAGTCCCGAAAGTTTCCTAAATTGTTTCAATAGTTTATTGTTGACCGATAAAACGGGTACAATTTCTAAGATCAATAAATCAAAATATAAAAATTCAAGATTTGATGAGTTTTTGAAAAAAGCTCTAATTTCTGAAGATGAATCAGAGCGGTTAAGTTTATTTGCTCAGGCAGAGCAAGTTCTGCTTGCAGAAGTTCCTTTCATCATTTTATGGTATGACGAATCAATAACCTTAACCTACTCGAAAGTGAGGAATTTGGCGGTAAATGAGATGAATATATATTATCTTGACCGCGTTTATTTTAAAGATTGGACCGTTGAAGAATACCAACAGTCTCTTGGTGTCAAAGGTTAAAAACGAAAGCTTATGAGGATATTTTTACTTACGCTAGTAATCTCGTTGTGTGCAAATATTACTGGAGCACAGATTACCCAAAATGTTCGTGGAACGGTAGTCGATAATGAAACGAAATTTCCTCTGATCGGAGCTAAAGTACAAATCTTCACCGAAGATACGATACAGTTATTCAGAGCACTTGTTGATGAAAACGGGAGTTTCAGAATAAAGAATGTTCCAATTGGTAAACACAAGTTGGTGGCAACCTACATGTCTTATGAAACAAAATCAGTTCCTGTTACAGTAAACTCAGGTAAAGAATCTGTAGTGAATTTAGAGATGTCAGAAGAGGTCTTTGAAACGGAAGAGGTGCAAATTGTAGCCCAGAGAAAAGGGGAAGTATTGAATGAAATGGCCACCGTTTCGGCACGTCAATTTTCAGTAGAAGAAACAGATAGATATCCTGGATCGCGTTCAGATCCCGCTAGAATGGCGTCGAATTTTGCCGGAGTTCAAGGTGCTGATGACTCTAGAAATGATATTGTTATTCGAGGGAATTCACCGCTTGGTTTATTGTACAAAGTAGAAGGAATTGATATTCCCAATCCCAACCACTTTAGTACATCTGGTTCTACGGGTGGACCTGTAAGTATAATCAACAACAAAATACTTGGTAACTCAGACTTTTTCATGTCGGCTTTTCCAGCCGAGTATGGAAACAGTACCTCAGGAGTGTTTGATTTAAAGTTGAGAAATGGTAATCAATCCGTACATGAATTTACCGGTCAATTTGGATTCTTAGGTACTGAAGTTATGGCGGAAGGTCCTATCAATAAGGATAAACGTTCATCTTATATAGTTATGGGAAGGTATTCAACACTGAGTATCTTTCAATCTTTGGGAATAAGCATAGGAACAGATGCAGTGCCTATTTACGGTGATGGTGCCTTTAAATTGAATTATCCCCTAAAAAAAGGAGGTGCAATTAGCGTATGGGGAATGGGAGGTAAATCTCAAATTGATATTAAGATTTCTGACCAGACCGAATTAACCGATGAGGTATACGGAGAAGGAGACAGAGATCAATATTTCGGGACATCTATGGGAGTTGTTGGTTTGAGTTACAAAAAACCAGTGAGTACACGCACTTTCCTTTCGGCGACCTTCGCAGTTTCTGGAGATGAGCAGCATTCGCGTCACTACTTACTAGAAAGATCTTTAGATACGAGTTATATAGGAGGACAAGAAAAAATCACTATACGCACAGATTCCATTTATCAATTGATGGGTTATCAATTTTATAATACGAAGCTTTCGGGATATTTTAGTGTAAACCATAAAATCAATAAAAAGCACATCTTAAAGGCGGGTATAAATATGGATGCTATCTATACCAATAATGTTGATTCTGTTTTGAATGAGACGGGAGATGCGTTTAAGCTAAGGCATGATTTCGCCGGTGCTTATACCCTGATTCAACCTTTTGTTCAGTACAAATGGAAGGTGAACCCTAAAATGGACTTTACAGCAGGTTTACATAACCAATATTTTTCATTGAGTAATTCTTTAAGTGTTTTAGAACCGAGGTTAGGATGGAAATATGTGCTTAAAAAGAATCAAGTTATTACCGCAGGAGCAGGTCTACATTCTCAAACCCAGCCCTTGTATTTATACAGTTATCAGCAGTACGATGGTGATGGTAATCCTGTTCGACACAACAAGAATATGGATTTCACGAAAAGTATTCATTCGGCGATTGGTTATGAGCGAAGCTTTAAGAAAGGTCTAAATGTGAAAGCTGAGACGTATTTCCAGTATCTCTACAATGTACCGGTAGAGATAGAAAGTTCTGCCTTAAGTTTAATAAATATGGGGAGTGGTTTTCAAAGATTTTTTCCAGACTCACTTCAAAATACTGGAACAGGTAGAAACTACGGTATAGAACTTACGATCCAAAAGTACTTTAATAAATCATTCTTCTTTTTAATCACAGGGTCTCTTTACGATTCCAAATATAAAGGAAGCGACGGTGTTGAAAGAAATACAGACTATAACGGAAGTTATACGGTAAATGTATTGGGTGGAAAAGAGTTCAATTTCAAAGGAAATCAATCTATTTCTCTTGGGTTAAAATGTACTACAGCTGGAGGTAAACGTTATGGGTATGTTGACGTTGAAGCTTCCAAAGAAGCGCAAGAGTTAGTGTTCCTCTCAGAGGGTTACAACACGCGTCAGTTTAAAGATTATTTCCGTTTAGACGTAAAGGTTAACTACAAATTAAATACAAAGAAAATTACGCATGAAATAGGGTTGGACTTGGTGAATATTTTGAATACCAGAAACCTCTTAGGATTGGCTTATGCTCCAAACTTAAGCAATCCTTCTGCGGAACCTATTGCAGAAAGAACGCAGTTAGGGTTTTTGCCAATTTTCTATTACCGCATCGATTTTAAGCTTAAAAAATAGCAACATTACAAGCGGATTTGCGTTTATATTTATATGAACATGAATAAATACACGCCGCTTTTCATTTTATTGGTGTTTGGACTATTCTTTTCTTGTAAGAAGAAGGTAGACGAACCATCTGATAATGGAACAGGTGGAGGCGGGTCATCCGTTGCGGCAAAAAGTTTCAAGGCTGAGGTAAATGGTAACTTGTGGCAAGCCACTGATGTTACGGCAAATTTCGATAATGGGCTTGTTACGCTTAGCGGAAGTAATGGAAGTGCTAGTTTTAGCTTTTCTGTAAATCAAGAAGGGCAAGGTTCTTACTTGTCTCCAACCTCTGTGAGTACAATGAGCTATACCGCAGGATCAACCGCTTCTGAGGATATAGAAGGAACCTTGGTTATTTCTTCCATAGATACGGGAAACAAGCGTATATCCGGAACTTTTTCAGGGCAAACCAACAATGGTATTCAAATCACTTTAGGAGAATTTACATCAATTCCTTATTCAGGTGTTTACAGTGGAGCGGGAATACCCGTAACCCAAACAGGAGCAGTAAATTTAGATGGAGTAGCTTTTAACCCAGATATACTCACAGGGAACCAAGGTTTTGGTCGTATTGCTATCAACCTTGCTAGAGGAAGTGATAATTACACAGTAGGGTTGAATTTAATAGAATCAATTGCAGCCGGTGAGTATGCATTATCGGGCCAAGGAGATTATAAGGCGAGCTTTTCTACTTCAGGTGCGTTAAACGATCAGTATGTAGCTGGAAATGGAACCTTGCGTATTATTGCGCACAATACACAAAACAGTTACTTGGTTGGAGAGTTTGATTTTACAGCTGTTCCAAGTGCAGGAAGTACGAGTACCAATACTTATACGTTAAGTGGAGGAGAATTCGGAATCAATTATTAGAAAATAGAAACCAATAAAAAAGGGCGATAATTAATTATCGCCCTTTTTTGTTAAGTATTTTACTTATTTGCAATGTGCAAGGATAGATTCGAAGAATGCTCTTCCGTCTTCATTTGCCAAAGCTTCATCAGCAGCTCTTTCTGGGTGAGGCATCATTCCGAATACGTTTCTACCTTCATTAGTAATACCAGCAATGTTGTTGATAGAACCATTAGGGTTGAATTCTTCAGAAGTATCTCCATCTTTAGAGCTGTATCTAAATAAGATTAAATCGTTATCTTCTAATTTCTTAATTGTTGCGTCATCAGCGAAGAATCTTCCTTCACCGTGAGCGATAGGAATTTGGTAAGTTGCGTTTGCATCCAAATCTTTCGTGATTGCAGATCCATTAGAGGCTGGCTTTAAGTATACATTTTTACAAATGAACTTTTGGCTGTTGTTGTGCAACAACGCTCCATCCAATAAACCACTCTCAGTTAAAATTTGGAATCCGTTACAAATACCCATTACGTAACCACCGTTGTTTGCATGCTTAATTACTTCTCCCATAATCGGAGATAATTTTGCAATTGCTCCAGAACGCAAGTAATCTCCGTAAGAGAATCCACCTGGTAATACGATAAAGTCACACCCTTGAAGGTCAGTGTCTTTATGCCACAATTGAACAACTTCTTGATTTAAAATAGTTTCCAAAACGTAGACCATATCTTGGTCACAATTAGATCCTGGAAAGGTAACAACACCAAATTTCATATTATAAATTTTAAATGCACCTAAACGTGCAACTTTTAAAAGTTAGGGCAAAAGTAATTAATTCTTACGCAAGGACGATCAATAAATAAAAAATTTAGCCACAGAAATTAACAGGAGGGTTAAAATCAAGACTTCTACCAGTCCTTTTATGCGCAATGAGAGATAAGAATAAGGAAGTATGAAAGCGAGAGGTACAGTAAGCATGCTGCTATAGTATACAGAACCTCCAAAGGCTAAACTAAGTCCAACACCTATACTTAAAAACAAGGTTAAACTTAAGGTGATATTTCTTAATTTTTTGAAACGAATTGAACTTGTCTTACTTCTTTTAAAAATACCCATGAACCCAAAACAGAGCAAAATCCCAACAGTGATACTCGATACGATAAATAACAACAAGTTTTCACCCGTAAATTGAAACTTATCTAACAAATGGAATAAGTTTTTTGATAGTTCTACATCAAAAACGAGTAGATAAATGAAGGGAAGGAAGAATCCAAGTAGGAGTAAGAGGTATTCTCTCAACACAAAGGGACGTATAAATTTTAAACTCACCATAACACTTGGAAGCACCATGATGTATAATGGATTACATACTACGGCGAGTGCAGAAAATAGGCCCATGTTAAAACTCTTCTTGCGCGCATCTCCTTGTGGGTTCAGAGAGTAGAGTTGGTATAAGATGAGTAATACAAAACTCTGCGCTAATACTTCTCCTGTTAAATAAACCGAGTGCGGAAAATAAAGATTCAGCAATAGGTAAATGAAGGCAGGTATGTAATTGCTCTTGATCCAAAATTCATGTGAATTAAAAATAAAATTCAGGAAGATGGCATTGGCCAAGAGTAAAACAAGCGTTAAATAATTGCTCCATGGTTTAAACGCATTGAAGTAATACCCCGTAATATTTGTATCACTGTTTATCCCCGCTTGGAAATAATCATAATTGAACTCAAATACTAAATGCGCAATGAGAATTAAGGGCAATAATGCCAATACTAATGGCTTGTTATTTGAAAAAAAATGGAGCATTGAGCAACGAAGATAGAAACTATATAAAGAACTTTAATTTTTTTATTTACTTTTGTTCAAAATTGAATACGATGAACTCAAACACTATATTTGAAGCAATAGCAAGTTTCTTGCAATGGACATTTGGAATTTTCGAAGTAATTGGAAATTCATTCAACAACGCAATGATCGTTTTAGGATTCATTGGATTGATTTTCTGGTTGAGAACTCAAAAGAAATTCAACGATGAAGCAGCGAACAATCCAAATCAAATGAAATAGTTGTTTGATTACAATATTTAAAAACCCGATGTACATCCTACATCGGGTTTTTTATTGCATTAAAAATAATTGTGTACTTACTGAATGTAAACTACTTCTTTGTTCACCTCTTCTTCTACAATCTTAATAATTCCTGTACCTTTTAAAACATTGCTATTGGCATCCGTAACTTCTGCAGCGATGTCTAATACTGCAAAACCGGCTTGACCTAATTTGAAATTTTCTGTAAAGTCAAAAGAAGCAACCCCAAAGGTATCTGTGGTCAACGTGTCTCTTAAAACAACGTCTCCGTCTTTATTTGGGGTTTCCGTAGAAGATCCATATATAATTACACGAACACCGGGTACTACTTGGTTGTCGCTATCTTTTACAGTGATATCGGCAAAGGTGGGTTCTTTATCTCCACAAGAGAATAGAAAAAATAAGGAGAGGAGTAAGGTGAATTGGTGTTTTCTTTTCATAACATTGATTTTTGGTGATACAAAAAAAGCTTCTTGGAAAAGAAGCTTTTATAATGATATATGTAAGGGAGGGATTACTGAATGTAAACTACTTCCTCATTAATTTTTTCTTCTTCAATTTTAATTGTTCCTGTACCAGATAAGGTATTTCCATTTTGGTCAGTAACTTTTGCATCGATGTTTAACACTGCAAAACCAGCTTGACCCAATTGAAAGTCTTCCGTGTAATCGAAAGCTGCAACACCAAAAATATCTGTAATTGCCGTGTCTACTCTTGTTACCGGTTTCGGGGGAGTTTCAGTAGACTCTCCGTACAAAATAACTGTAACACCAGGAATAACTTTGTTGTCTACATCCTTAACCGTAATGTTTGCTATTGTTGGTTCTTCTTCTCTACATGCCATGAGAGAAATACCCATTAAGGCAAAAAGAGATAATGTTTTTAATGACTTCTTCATAATCTTATTTTAATCTTATTCTGGTAAGTAAACAGTGATTACCTGAGTAATATGTTGTCTTGCTTTTAATTGTTTTTGGTTTTGTGATTCATCACTCCAAACTTCTTTGTCTTCATATTTTACAAGTACATCGAAGTAAGCTACTTTTTCTGCCTCCTTATCGTACCTTTCAAATAAACTCGATAAATCGAATGCTGCAAATCCTGAAGCATTGGTAGTTAATGTGTCTGTGTAACTCGGTGTTGCAGGGTCAGAATCTTTATCTCCCACAATAATTACCGTTGCATCACTGATTAACTGGTTGTTATAGTTTCTTACAAATACCTTTCCTACAGAAGGATCTTTTTCTTGACAAGATGAAAGGAGTAATACACCTACCATCAAAAAAGCAAAAAGGCTTACTAGTTTTTTCATATTCTTGGTTTATTTAGAATAACAAATTAATGCTAAACACATCCTACAAATATATAACATTCCTCATCAAAAGAGGTTGCTTATAAAAAGGACTTATTCAATGTTCTTTGCTCCTTAAACAGTTAACGGACTTAAAAAGTTACAATCATGGCCAAAAATAAATTTATTTCGGGCTTGATTTTCAATTTTTTGAAAAGAAGCTAAAGAATTAAAACGAAGAAAAGCTTTGCGGAGTATATTGTGGTAGTTCTCCTTTATTTAGATACCTATGGTTGTAATAGTTTTCTTAAATTCGCAGACACATAATAGCAGAAGGCTATTAACTGTAAATACTAAGAAAGAATACTTGTGATGAAAGAGCAAATCAGCGCAATAGAAGAGGATATTAAAGCATACGAAATAAAGGACGCAGCAAGTCTTGAAAAATTTAGAATAGAATTTTTAGGTTCTAAGAATAGAATTAAAGATTTGTTTGCTTTGTTGAAAACAGTTCCAAACGAAGAAAAAAGAGCGGTTGGACAGTTGATCAATGGAGTAAAAGTACTTGCTGAAACAAAGTTCAATGAACAAAAAGAAGTTTTAGAAAATTCGAGCGAAGAAGGAGAGAAGATTGACTTTTCTCGTCCGGGAGATCCTTTAGAAGTTGGTTCGCGTCATCCTATTGCTTTGGTAAGATCTGAAATTATCGAAATATTTAATCGTATTGGTTTTAGTGTTTCTGAAGGACCAGAGATTGAAGATGATTGGCATAATTTCTCTGCTTTAAACTTTCCACCAGAGCACCCTGCTAGAGATATGCAGGATACTTTCTTTATTGAAAAAGGAGAAAATGAAATGGCTTTGCGTACACACACTTCATCTGTTCAGGTGCGTGTAATGGAAAATGGTGAGGCTCCAATTCGTACAATTTCTCCAGGAAGGGTTTACAGAAATGAAGCCATCTCGGCACGTGCGCACTGTTTCTTCCACCAAGTGGAAGGGTTGTACATCGATAAGGATGTTTCTTTTGCTGATTTGAAACAAACTTTATTGTACTTCGCACAAGAGATGTTTGGAGAAAAAGCTCAAATTCGTTTGCGTCCATCTTACTTCCCATTTACTGAACCAAGTGCAGAGGTAGATGTATCTTGTACAATTTGTTCTGGAAAAGGATGTAATGTTTGTAAATACACAGGTTGGTTAGAGATTTTGGGATGTGGTATGGTAGACCCTAATGTTTTAGAGGCGTCAAACATAGATCCAAAAGAATACTCTGGTTATGCCTTCGGTATGGGTATAGAGAGAATTGCTCAATTGAAATATAGAGTGAACGATTTACGTTTGTATTCTGAAAACGATGTTCGTTTCTTGAAACAATTTACGTCAGCACTTTAAGCATATTATTATGGGATTATTTACACGATCTAAAAGAGAGGAGCTTTCTTGGAAACCCTTGAACCAAGAAAACGCAATTGCAGAAATAGTAGAAGCTTCGAAAGAGCAAGCGCAACTTATCTTTAAGCATAGTACGCGTTGTTCTATCTCTTCTATGGCTTTAAATAGATTTGAAAGTGAATGGCCCAATGATGCAAATTGCACTATTTATTTCTTAGATTTGATTGCCTTTAGAGCAGTTTCGAATAAAGTAGCGGACGAGTTGAAGGTAGAACATCAATCACCGCAAGCGATACTTATTCAAAATGGAGAAGTGACCTATCATGCGTCGCACTCAGCGATAAGAGCATCTGAAATTTTAGAGAAATTATGAAAGCAGTTATAATAGATGATATGGAAGCAGCGCGTACTGCGCTCAAAGCTGATTTGGAGAGTTACTGTCCAGAAATTGAAATAATTGGTGAGGCACAAGGAGTGGTTTCTGGTGCTAAATTGATTAAAGATGTGAGTCCAGAATTAGTGTTTTTGGACGTACAAATGCCAGATGGTTCTGGTTTTGATTTGTTGGAGATTTTACCGCAATTGGATTTTGATGTCATCTTTACTACAGCTTCAGATGCCTATGCTTTAAAAGCGTTTAAAGTTTCGGCAGTTGATTATTTAATGAAACCTATTGATCCGGACGATTTGATGGAGGCCGTGAAAAGAGCCAAAGATCAAAACAATAGTTCGGAGCGTTTGAGTTTGTTAAAGGAGAATATGCAAGGTTCTAAAAAGATTGCCTTGAATACCCTCGAGAAAATTCAAATCGTAAACATAGAAGATATCATTCGTTGTGAATCGAGTGTAAACTATACGACCTTCTATTTCATGGATGGTACGAAGCTATTGGTAACTAAAACGTTGAAGGAATTCGATAAAATGTTGTCTGAATATAACTTCTTCCGCGTGCATCAATCGCATTTAATTAATACAGAGTTCATCAAAGAGTTTTTGAAAACAAATGGTGAATTGGTGATGAAAGATGGAACTAAAGTACCCGTGTCTACACGTAAAAAGGCACAGGTGATGGAGATGTTAAACAACCTATAAATGAAAATTTTAAAATCGATATTGGCCTTCTTAACCGTGGGCCTTTTTTTTGTTGGCTGTGAAAATGATACGCCTTCAAAATCTACATACCGTCCTTTGTTTGAAGCAAAGTTTAAAAGTCCAAACAACAACGTTTACTACAACACAGGAATGCCCATTCCCGTTCAACTTGCTTTCGATTCTACAAAAATTGAGAGTTTCAAACTTTGGTTAAACGATAGTGTAATTGTTAATCAGCATTTTGGAGGTAGGTTTTTTGAAAAGACTGTGAAATCTAACGACTTGACATTTGGTTCGCACCGTTTGACCTTAGAAGCAAAGTTGAAAGATGGAAAGGTGGTTAAAGATTCTAGAAATATTCGCGTGCTTTCTAAAACTGAGCCTGAACGTTGGGAAGCAGTGGTAGAAAAAGCGTTGCCACATAATACTACTTCGTATACGCAAGGTTTAGAGTTCTACAAAGGAGAATTGTATGAAGGAACTGGACAGTACGGAAGAAGTAAATTGTTGAAAGTACTTAAAGAAAGAGGTGTTACCTTGAAAGAAGTAAGTTTGGAAGGCCAATATTTTGGAGAAGGAATTACAATTTTAGAAGACAAGGTGTACCAATTGACATGGAAGGCGAAGACTTGTTTTGTATATGATGTGAATACATTTGAGGAAATTAAACGATTGGCTTATCCTACAGAAGGTTGGGGCTTATGTAACGATGGAGAGCACATTATTATGTCTGACGGTTCACATAAGATTTACTTTAGAAACCCAGAAACTTTTGGTGTTGAAAGAGAAATCGAAGTGTTTACGAACAGAGGACCTATCGGGAACTTGAATGAATTGGAATACATAGACGGAAAGATTTACGCCAATGTTTATACTTCTAATAGAATCGTAGTGATAGATCCGAATACGGGTAATGTAGAAAGTGTAATTGACTGTGATTTATTAGCACTAGACCACCGAGGTAGTGGAGAAGTGTTGAATGGAATAGCTTATAATTCGGTTTCGAGGAAGGTGTATCTCACCGGTAAAGAATGGCCCGAGTTACTCGAAGTTAGTTTTAAAAAATAATAAAAGAAGTCCTCAAATATTTTGGGGACTTTTTAATTTTCAGGATATTGGAGTATGAAATATCTACTTGTAACAATCGGAATATGTAGCCTGCTTTTTTCCTGTAACGATGCAGGAGGGAAAGTCGGTGGCCCTTGTCATTATGCAACGTTTGAATTCAAATCTGTAGGCTTAGGGTGGGATGATGATAGCTATAAAATCTTCCGTTTCGAATCCTTGGAAACTAAGCGCAGTTACGGTTTGGACAGTTTAGAAATGTTAGACCATGGATTGTCTATAGAAGACCTCAAAGAAGGAGGGAACTATAAATTAGTCATTCGTGAAATCACCGAAGGATCTTGTGTTCCTTTTGAGATTAAAGATATAGAGCGATTAGATTGAAGATTAGGCTTTTTTAATTCCTTTGAAAAGTCGGCTAATTTGTTTCCTAAACAAAAACATGAGGATGATGTAAGGAACGGCCATGATATAAAGGATACCTTGGTTGATGTTGGTGGTATTTGTAATTCCTAAAATTTCAGCATCCTTATCTACACCGCTAGCTTCAGCTACCAATTTACATTGAGAACATTGAGCATCTCCTAAAAAGACAAAAGCTCCTATAAATACTGCTGTTAAAATTACTGACTTCCAATTCATAGTACAAAAATAGGGTATATCTCTAAAAGCAGGGGATGGATAAGGACAAAAATTAAGTTTTGTTGATCAGTATCAATTTCTGCCAGTGGTTGAAACGGTACCCCACAGCCTAGATGTTTTTTGAAACATATTAAAGTAGAGCGACAGGAGAAGCTCTAATGAAATGATGTTGAAAGAACCTCTTGGCGAGGAGTTAAGTGGAAGACACGCCCGGGCGGCCTTATTGAAATGCGCCTAGTGGTAAATTTCCACAGTTCAAGTTCTTTGGACTAATTTAAAATGACGATATTTGCCAAAAAAATTTTCTTATGTCTAAAGTTGTTACACTTAACGAATTTATATTGGATAGACAGGATGATTTTCCTTTTGCAACAGGAGAGTTATCGCGTTTATTAAATGATATTGCCTTGGCCTCTAAAATTGTAAATAGAGATGTAAACCGTGCTGGGTTGGTTGATATTTTGGGAGCTCAAGGAAATACAAATGTACAAGGAGAGGAGCAACAAAAATTAGATGTAATTGCTGATGAGGCCTTCATTAAGGCATTTCAAAATGGTGGTGAAGTTTGTGGTATTGCAAGTGAGGAAAATGATGATTTCGTTGCCTTTGAAAGTGAAGCTGCGAAAAATGGGAAGTACGTTGTGTTATTTGATCCTTTAGATGGGTCATCTAACATAGATGTTAACGTTTCTATTGGAACTATTTTCTCTATCTACAGAAGAAAATCTGCGGTAGGTACATTGGCAACTGAAGAAGATATGTTGCAGAAAGGAACGGAGCAGGTAGCTGCAGGTTACGTAATTTATGGTTCTTCTACAATGTTGGTATATACAACGGGTAAAGGGGTGAATGGATTTACATTGGACCCTTCTATCGGTGAATTCTGTTTGTCTCACCCAGATATCAAAGCACCAGAAACAGGACGTTTATATGCGATTAACGAAGGGAACTTGAATAGATGTCATCCAGGGTTGAAAGATTACTGTGAGTACGTTCGTCAGGATGACCCATCAACAGGAAGACCTTATTCTGGACGTTATATTGGTTCTTTAGTAGCAGACGTTCACAGAAACTTGATTAAGGGAGGTGTTTATGTATACCCTTCAACAACGAATTCTCCAGAAGGAAAATTAAGGTTGATTTACGAATGTAATCCATTGGCATTTATCATTGAACAAGCTGGAGGATTGGCAACAGATGGTAAGAATAGAATTATGGAGATTGAGCCAAAGCGTTTGCACCAAAGAGTAGATTACTACGCAGGTTCTAAACAAATGGTTGAGAAGATTCACGAGTGTTTACGCGCAGCGGAATAGAAAATATATAAGACAGAAAAAGGGAGGTAATTAATTACCTCCCTTTTTTATTAATCTACCTTTTTCAAGGTTAATATTACTTTTCTTTCATCGTTCATCAAATAAAGGAGGCCTTCTTTGTATTGATAATGCTTCACTTGATTGAAAGCTTTGTGAAATGCGTCTGCAATTGGCATTGTTTCTTCACAGTACATTTTAGTAGCCATAGCCATACCAAAAGTGATATCCGTGTCAGTGAGCAAATTAATTGATGCGCTGTAATTGTTGCAAGCATCTTTACCAAACACTTGGTTTTTTGTTGTGTTGATTTCCATGGTTGGAGCGATACTTAAATCCTTGATTTCTCCGTACCCAGAAATATTGGTTATTACATAGATATCGTGAATTTGTAGTTTTGGATCTAAAGTTTTAGAAAGCTCATTCACCAAAGTATATTTAATTGTCGATGCGTCAGCTGGAACTTCTGATGGGTCTAAAACGGTTTTCTTAACTTCTAATTGATAGATGTATCCCGGTTCGTAATCGAAACCTTCAATGCCGTCGTAGAAATTTTGCCAAACATCGGTTAAACTATCTCCGTGCTGTACAAGTAAACATTTTTGAGGCCCCACTCCAACGCAGTCAGTTTGAGAACTGTTTACCCACATTGTTTGCGTTTTTGATTGGTGTTTAAACATACTACACGAACTTAGTATGAGTATTGCGAGAACGAATTGTAATAACTTCATCTTTTATCCTTTTGAACAAAAGTAAGCAATGTTTATGCCGAATAGAAGGAATTACTTAAGTAGCGCGATGTTGGGTTGAGGAAATAAATGGGTGTTAAACCAAAATTGAATGAGGTCTATAACTTCTGATTGGTTGGAACTGAATAGTGTACGGTTTTGTATGAGCTTGTGTTCGTTCTCAGTCTTAATTGAAGGAGTATGTATTTTATCGTAAAAATTTCTTGTGTTGGTTGTGTATTCCTCAATGTTATTACTACTCATGTTCAAGATGGGTGTATTGTGAAAGGTTGTCGTTTGTAAACCTATGTCGTTGTTGGCGTCCGCCAAGTGTTTTTTATAAAAGTTATTGATAGAACTCAGATTTAAGCTGGTAGGTGAAAGTCCGGTAATATTTATAGCAGCTTGTACGTTTGACTTATTTTTTTGCAGCGATAAATAATTGATGTAGCTCCCAGAGTTAATACCTAAAAGACCAATATTGTTTGGGTTTACAGCTTCTAAATTTCTAACATAAGATATTAGTTTACTTAAATCTTGGGTGTGTTTGGTAATTTCAAATTCTCCTTCACTTCCACCAGTACCAGCTTGGTTGTAAGCTACAACTACAAAACCTTTGGCGGCTAAAGGAGCGAGCATGTTAACGGTTGTGGTTATATCTATCTTACTCGTTGAGTCATTTAGATCATGATTAATGATAATACATGGGTAAATGCCTTGTGCTATGGGTTGAACCATGGCACCCGTTAAAAAAGTACCGTTACTTATAAATGCAATTTTTTCTGATTTCACTTGATTAAGGAAATCGTATTTTTCAAGATTGTGTTGAATAGTCCTACTGACAGGCGAGGCGCTGTAGTCTATGGGAAGTGTTTTTAATGAATCTTCCCCAAATGCTCCAAACTTTTGTTTTAATTCTACGGTAGATAATTCGACTTCTCCGCAGGAGCAGAGTGTGATAATACAAGCGAGTATATAGGTAATCAGTTTCATTTTTAGTATTCCGAAAATATTGTACTCTTTTCGTTGAGTGTAATGCAAATGTTTGATTTACAGTGCAAATATGCGCATTATTTTTTAAAATGTGGAGAGAGTTATGGAGGTTTAACCCTAATTTAATACAGGAAAAGCCACCCCATTTTATGGGGTGGCTTGCATTATTAAACGATATGCAGTTTACGCTTGCGCAGTTTCCGCAAGAGCTTCTTTAATTTTTGCTTCTAATTCGTCCATTAATTCTGGGTTATCCCCGATGATTGTTTTCACGGCATCACGTCCCTGTCCTAATCTGGTTTCTCCGTAAGAGAACCATGATCCAGACTTTTTAATAATACCTAGGTCAACACCTATGTCTAATATTTCACCAACTTTAGAAATACCTCCTCCATACATGATGTCGAATTCTGCTTTTCTAAAAGGTGGGGCTACTTTGTTTTTCACCACTTTTACTTTTGTTCTGTTTCCGATTACTTCATCACCGTCTTTAATCTGAGAAGATCTTCTGATGTCCAATCTTACTGAAGAGTAAAATTTCAATGCATTACCACCTGTAGTAGTTTCTGGGTTACCGAACATAACACCAATTTTCTCACGTAACTGGTTGATGAAAATACAACAACATCCTGCCTTGTTGATTGAAGCAGTTAGTTTTCTTAAGGCTTTCGACATCAAACGTGCTTGAAGTCCCATTTGAGAATCGCCCATTTCACCTTCTATCTCTGCTTTTGGTGTTAAAGCTGCAACTGAATCGACAACTAATAAATCGATTGCACCTGATCGGATAAGGTTATCAGCAATTTCTAATGCTTGCTCTCCGTTGTCTGGTTGCGAAATCAATAAGTTATCTACATCTACTCCTAGTTTTGCTGCGTAGAACTGGTCAAATGCGTGCTCGGCATCTACTATAGCTGCAATACCACCTTGCTTTTGTACTTCTGCGATGGCGTGAATGGCCAAAGTTGTTTTACCAGATGATTCTGGTCCGTATATTTCTACAATTCTTCCTTTAGGAAAACCGCCTACACCGAGGGCTAAGTCTAGAGTTACAGAACCTGTAGGTATTACTTCTACTTGTTCTACAACTCCATCTCCTAATTTCATTACTGTACCTTTTCCAAAGGTTTTGTCAAGTTTCTCCATTGTTAATTGGAGAGCTTTTAATTTGTCTGCGTTTATTTCTTTTGCTGCCATATCGTTTAATTTTTAGCTAATGTAGGTTGGTTGATCGTAAACTATTTACGCTCTAATTATTTTCGTTGAAAGCGGCTAAAATTTCCTCAGCGTGCGCTTTTGTTTTTGGCTTCTCTATAATATGCGTAATTATACCTTCCTCATTGATTAGGAAAGTTGTTCTGTGAATACCATCGTATTCTTTACCCATAAATTTCTTCAATCCCCAAACTCCGTAATCGTTGATCATTTTTTTGTCAACGTCCGCTAATAAGGTGAATGGTATACTGTGTTTGTCAATAAACTTCTGGTGTCTTGCTTCATCGTCTGCACTTACTCCAACAATAGCAATACCTTCGTCTTGTAATGCTGAATAATTCTCTGTTAAGTTACAAGCTTGATTGGTACACCCCGGCGTCATATCCTTCGGGTAAAAGTAGATAGCAAGTTTCTGACCTTTAAAATCAGCCATGCTCACTGCTTCTCCTTTTTCATTGTTTACGTTAAAATCGGGTGCTTTGTCTCCTACTTTTAAATGTTTCATTGTTTCTTTTTTGTGTCCGATTAATTAAAATGACGAATATATAGTCAAAAGTAATGCAAAATAATTAATCAAACAAAGTTTATGTTTAAATTCGTTGTTGCAGGAAGAAGAATACCTAGAAAAAAGAGAGCGACTCCTTTTCAATCGAAAAAAAATATTCATCTTCGTTTACCACAAAGAACAAAATAAATATGGAAAAGTTTGTAGATAGAATAGCGAATCATATAAAATTGAAAGACTATGTATTAACAGACTTAACGATTGTTCTACCATCCAGAAGAGCAAAAAAGTATATACAAAAAGCTTTATTCGAGCAATACGACAGGGCTGTGTTCTCTCCCAACATTTTAACGATAGACGAGTGGGTGAAGAATTATACGCCTCAATCCATTATAGATAAAACGTGGGCTTTGTTCAAATTGTATGAGATACACGAGAAAATAAGTGGACCGGAGAACAAAGGTTTGGATGAGTTCTTAAAGTGGGGAAGAACTTTGTTGAGTGACTTCGATGAAATTGATCGTTACCTCATAGAAACAAAGCAATTGTTCGTAAATCTTTTGGATGTAAAAGAGTTAGAAGCATGGAACGTGGGTGAAGATGAATTGACCGATGCCCAAAAGAGATTCTTAGCTTTCTGGGAAACTTTGCCCGACTATTATAAAGCATTCAAAGAGATGTTGAAACAAGAGGACGCCATTAATATGGGGGCGGCCTATGCTAATTTTAGTCAACATCTACACCTGCTTTTTGAAGAGAACAAAAATGCACAATTCATTTTTGCCGGTTTTAATGCGCTGTCGAAAGCTGAAGAGAGCATTATGCTGCAATTGAAAAAAATGGGTAAAGCAGAAATATTCATAGATGTAGATGAATTCTACATGAAAGATCATAACCACGAAGCAGGAATGTTCTTACGCCCCTTGGCCAAGTCTTTTGAATTGAAAAAGGAAGCGTATATGAAAAGTCATTATGCTTCTTCTTCTAAAAAGATTGAAATCATCAATTGTAAGCAGAGTACGGGGCAGGCAAAAACTATTGCTACCTTATTGAAGAATGAAATACAACCCAAAGATTTTTCAGATACTGTTGTACTGCTTGCGGATGAAAATATGGTGGTACCCGTTTTAAAGAATATACCATCTACTATTAAGGAAGCCAACATTACATTGGGTTTACCTTTAAAGAACACGTCTTTGCGTGCTTGGGTAGATATGATTTTTAACATTCAGGAAAACTTTAGAAGGTTTAGCACCAAGAGTATTTATTATAAGGATTTGCTCAAGCTCATTAAACATCCTTTTATGTTGGCGGTGTTGAGTGATACAGATAAACTTCAACTTCAGACGCTAGAAGATAAAATTGTGCACAACAACTGGTTGTTTTTGAAGTTAGATCAAATTAAAATTTCAAAGAATGTAAAGGAGCTAATCAAACTGATTACGCAAGCTTGGAACTTACAAAACGAAAAGTATACTCTCGAGGCTTTGGGAGTTGTGAGAAAGCTCAATGATTTACTTTATACATCTATAGATAAGGAAGAGCATACCCTAGAAAAGGCCATCATCTATAATTTCGATGCATCGCTTGTAGCACTTCAGAATATACTAGAAAGTTTTGCGCCGAAAATTAACTTCAACTCCTTTAAACAGATTTTTAATGAACATTGGTCAACCCAAAGTCTGGCCTATTTTGGTAATCCTTTGGATGGTTTGCAAATCATGGGACTCCTGGAAACGCGTTTGCTGGATTTCAAAAACTTGCTTGTAGTAGGATTGAATGAAGGAAGTATGCCGCCCAACAATCCAATTCAAACCCTTATTCCTATGGATTTGCGTAGGTATCACGGATTACCTACGCCACGAGAAAAGCAAGGGTTGTTTGCCCATCACGTTTATAGATTGTTACACCATGCAGAGAATGTATGGATTACTTATTCATCGGCTGAACGTAGGATGGGGGTGGATGAGGCTTCGCGCTATGTGCACCAAGTGAAGTTGGAGTTGTCTCGACAGTTTCCCAATATTTCTCTGGTAGAAAGAGATTACTCCATAGAAGATACGCAACAATCAAGTGAGACAATTTCTGTTGAAAAATCACCAGCAATTTTGGCACGTTTGGATGAGTATTTTGGAAATAGAACTTCTGCCTCAGCGTTGAACAAATACTTGCAATGTCCGCTCGATTTCTATTATAGATATGTATTAGGATTTGGAGAAGAAAAAGAAGTAGAAGAAGAAATTGAGGCCAACAACTTCGGTAGTTTTATTCACAATACACTAGAAACACTTTTAAAACCGTTCAGCAGAGTTGGAGATGGAAAACGCAAAGGTCAGAATGTATTGCCCGAAGACATAGATCAAATGTTAAAGACATACGGACCTATCCTTCAAAAAGAATTCATTGCCCATTTCGATAAACACAAAGAGTATTTAGAAACAGGTAAAAATTTCCTGAGTTTAACCGTTGCCGATCACTTGGTAAAAAGCATACTTAAAGCCCAAAAAGAAGAGCTAATTTCTAATCCTACCGCACAATTATTCATAGAAGAAGTGGAAGGAGAATTTACCAAAGAGCTTACTATTCAATTAGAGAAAAGTGAGAAGTTGGTAAAATTTGTTGGGTTCATAGATAGGATAGACAATTTCGAAGATGAAGTAAGAATTATAGATTATAAGTCTGGGACTTGTAATACCGATAAGGTAAAGATTCCATCTACCCGAGGAGGCAATAGTCCGCAAGATGTATTGCTCAACGTGCTGAGTAAAAAGCATTATGTTTTCCAATTATTGGTCTACAACATGCTTTATAAGTCAAGGTATCCGCAAAAACCTTATCCTGGTAAAACAGGCATACTTTCTATGGTTAACCTCAAAGACGGGATTTTCTTTTTAGACAATAAATTGAAAGAAGCCGCAAGTATGGATGATTTGATGGAGCTCTTCGAAGAATGTTTGCAACAAATTATAGCAGAGATTTACGATGAAACAATCCCATTTGAACACAATCCAGATGCCCAGTATTGTCAATATTGCGGCTAGTTAAAACTATTCGTTCAAATTCCAATTGTAGTCTTTGTAGCTGATGTCGGCATCCTTACTAATTTCTACTTTACTATAAGTATTAAGGTAATCGATGATATCGCCCTCCTCTGTAAAGTCACCACTAAACCATTTGAAAATGGATGAAATTTCCACTTCGTTTTTGGCAAGTGTATTTTTCTGTGGGTTATTGATAAACGCGCGCATCTGATCCGTAAGTTGTTCTTCTAGCTTGGCTGCAGTAAAGGCTTCATTTCTTAACTTCGGACAAGAAATAGAGGCACAATTCACTGCTGCGTGTATACGCGGATCACTAAAGTCTTTGCGCAAAATACCGTGCTCAATGTTGTTTAAGTCGTAAGTTTTATCTCCCAGTTTAATAAACTTAATATCCCAAGGTGTGTTCACTTTATAAATAGAACCTCCTAAATCTTTTATACTTTTTACAGGATAATTATCCACAATTAATTTTACTGTGAACGCATTGTAAGCGTTGATCCAGTATGCTTTTTTTTGAGCATAACTCCATCCATCATTTATGGTGTGTTTGGCCAATTGTTGGAGGTAGGTATTAAGTGCCGTTGAATCTTTTTGAAAGCCTTTGTAATTCACATTTCCCACAGAATCAACGTGTTTCACCAACAAATCTGTCCACAATTGGTGGTCATGAATTTTTAAGTGGTCTACCATTTCTCCTTTGGGGTAGTTTCTACCTTGCGACA
>NZ_JBVCPV010000009.1:0-29992 GCF_057456495.1 Lishizhenia sp.
CAATCATTGTAATAAAATTGATAGTTTGGCACAGATATATTTAGTCCCTGCCAACATTACAGGTGCTGCGGATACCATTACATGTGATGGAATTCATCAAGTTGCTGGAATTGTAGCCCCTAATGGTGGAACTTGGGCCAACCCCGACCCAAGTAACATCACCATTAATAGTGATACAGACAACAACCCCTTGATTACCCTCAACACGTTTGGTACCTATAACTTTGTCTTTACACAAAACACTTGTGGAAATGTTGTAGATATAGACATTTCTTATTTTGACGCACCCAACATTACAGGTTTAGACACAGTATGCGGATTGAATGAAACATACACCGCAAACAATTCATACCCCTCAGGAGGAACATGGACTACCAACGCACCAGAAATAAGTTTCTCTTCTGCTAATACAGCCACCACTGATATTACAGCGAGTACTTATGGGTCTTACTGGGTGTACTACCAAGAGAATTACTGTGACAAAGAAGATAGTTTATTTATCACCTTCTTAGCTCCCGCTTCAACGAACACTTTACAAGACACGATTCTTTGTGGAGATACGTATCAAGTTTCGGGAGTTACTTCATTAAGTGGAGGAACTTGGACCAATCCATCTCCAACAGATTTAACTTTCTCTGATTTGAATGTTAACAACCCACTTATCACGGTAAATAATTTCGGAACTTACACGCTTACATATACGCAAAACACTTGTGGAAATACAGATAGTTTTGACATCACTTATTTGGACAACCCTGAGATATTGGCCAATGATACTACGTGTAACAACGTAATTAATTTAACCATAGCTTCAAACTTCCCGAGTGGAGGTACTTGGAGTACCAATGCTCCTGAGTTAAGTTTAAACACGCCAACAAGTACAGCAACAAATGCCACGGCAAGTACATCAGGAAGTTACTGGGTTTATTATACAGAAAATAGTTGTGGAACTCAAGATAGCATGTTACTTACTTATGCTTCTGATCCTGTTTTCAATTTAACAGACACTACGCTTTGTGATAATTTATACCCTGTTTCAGGTGTAAGTTCATTTAATGGAGGTACTTGGAGTGCCAGTGATCCCTCTGTTCAGTTCTCTGATGTTACTGTGGACAATCCAAATATTACGGTATTGAACCCAGGAACATATACCATAACATTTACCGATAACCAATGTGGTACAACCAATTCATTTGATGTAACACTTATTGCAGATCCTCAAATTGTTGGTTCTCCTTCTACATGTACAGATGGACTCAATTTATCATTAGCCAATAGTTTTGTACAAGGCGGTAGTTGGTCGAGCAATTCTACAGATTTAAGTTTCGATAATACAACGGCAGATGCCGTTACCATCACCAACACAAACGATGGAAGCTATTGGGTATATTACACCGAAAACCAATGTAACCACGTGGATAGTTTAGAAGTTAATTTTTACGGACCTCCAACATTTACGTTAACAGATTCATTGATTTGTGACACCATTTTTACAGCGAATGGAGTAACGTCTACGAATGGTGGTACATGGTCGGTAATACCAAGTACAGGAGCGACGGTATTAACACCGAATGACGACAATCCAGATTTACAATTCTTCAACACGGGAGTTTATACTTTTGTGTATACAGATAATCAATGTGGATTTACAGATAGTGTGACTTATGAATTTATAGGTTACCCACAAGCCACAATTACTGAAAACATGGTGATTTGTCCCAACCAAGTTCCGGTACCCATCAGCGTTAGCAATTTTTCTAATGTAGATAGTTTAGTATGGTTTGATGGGACAGAAGAAGATACGGCCTTTGTTGTTTCAGAAGGTTATTGGGTAGTACAACTCTTTAATGATTGTCACATCCGAGAGCTTGGAACGCAGGTTCTATTTGAATTTTGTGGTGTAGAGGTACCAAATGTATTCACTCCCAACGAGGATGGAATGAATGATGTTCTCACGCTTAGCATTGGTGAAATAGATGAATTCTATATGCTCATTGTAAACCGATGGGGAAATGTAGTTTACGAATCAAACGATGCTACAGAGGCATGGGATGGAACCAATAAAGAAACTGGTAGAGCTTGTTCAGATGGCACCTACTTTTATAAAGTTACCTATAAACAAACCTCTGCCAATCAGGTAGAAACTGTTGAAGGATTTGTAACGATTATTACTCAATAAAAGATGAAAACAAAAAAGGCGGGTTGAAGATCAACCCGCCTTTTTTTATATCCTTACTTTTCTATGCTAATTCTTCTATGTCTGAAGTAATCGTTTCGTACACTTGATCGGCGGTAATTTTAGTGATACAATTACAGTCCTCACCCTTAGCACACAATTCACACTCCTCATCATGTACTATTACCTTTGTTTGATTACCCAATGGCGTCCATCTTCCGGGGTGTATTGGTCGTCGTGGAGAAAACAAACCAATTGCTTCAACTCCGAGTACTCCCGCCAAATGTAAAGGTCCGGTACTACATGCAACTAAAGTATCTGTCTGCAAGATAAAACTTTGTAACTCTGCTAAAGTTAATTTACCTGTTACGTCAAAAACATTTGGCGCTGTAGGAATACTCCCTCTAATATTTACACCTTCTTCGTTGGTTCCGGTATAAAAGACAGCATGACCATTGTCTGATAACAACTTTGCAAGTCGAGCAAATTTTTCTATTCCCCATTCAACGGCACTACCTTGAGATCTTGCGTGTAAGATTACCTTCTTTTTCCCTGATTCAAGATTCAAGTCTTGGATCATGTGCTGAATTCCCTCAGGCAATATGGAACTGGGTTGAAAAGTTTCCATCAACGTCGTTAACTCTTCTAAACTCGGCAACTCTTTGATCCCATAACTTCTCAACAATTCAAAATTCAATTGAGCTTCATGAAACTCTGATTTTCTTCTTGTGAAATTAGGTTTGATATTACACGTTAAGAAATGGTAACTTCGGTGCGATGTACCGATACGGAAAGGAATCTTCGCTTTCTTCGCTAATTTTGCGATATCCTTATTGGGAAAAACATGAATAAAAACCTGTGCTTCCAATTTCTTTAATTCCTCTACACGAGCTTGAACAGGTAATGCTTCGATTTTATTCCATTCTAGAATTTCATCAATAAAGGGTGCCGACTCTAAAACTGGTCGTGTATAACTTTGCCCTAAGAAAATGATTTTACATTCTGGATACTGTTGTTTCAACCAAGCACACATGGGAAGTGTTAAGACCACATCACCTATGCTATCGGTTCTACTTATTACAACAGTTTTATTATTTAGATTTATTGTTTTGCTCACGATTTAACCTCCTCAATTCTTTGTATTTGTATATGTTCGAGAGCGCAGATATTTGTGCAATCTTAAACCCCATTTTTCCATCGAGGAAACCGAGTTTAATAAAGTACATACCTACAAATCGAACCAACGCGCTAAGATAGGGTTTTAAAATGGATGCTCTTTTACCTTTAACATTCATTTTTTGAGCAGTCAATCGTGAATATTTATCTGCTCTATTTCTATGATCTTCGAAACTGTAGTACGAATAATGATGTAAATCTCCTGAAAGTAAAGTTGGACTGGGATTTCCTTCCACCTCCAATTCTTCATGAACATAAGCCCCTACCCATTTACTGGTAGCTTTTGGAAATATTCTCGTCTTCACATCAGGGTACCATCCCGAATGTTTAATCCAAGTACCCAAATAATTGGTCATGCGATTTACCGCATAAACTCCACTTAATCCTTTTTTCTTCTCGGCTAAAATTGAACTTTTGAGTTCAGCACTCAAAGCTTCATCAGCGTCTATGGAGAAGATATAATCATACGTCGCTAACGTATTCAAATAATTCTTTGATTGACTGTAGCCTTCCCATGCTCTTTTTTCGAAACGCACTCCAAGGCCACGACAAATCTCCTCTGTTTTATCTGTTGAAAAAGAATCCAACACAATAATTTCATCGGCAACATCTTTTAAGGAAAGAATACATCTTTCAATATTTCTCTCCTCATTCAATGTGATTATTGTCGCAGAAATTTTAGTCATCTAAACGCAAAGAATAAAGAATAGCTTGTACTCTACGAATGTAAGGAACAGCTGAAGTTGTTGGAACAACGTCAACAAAACCACTAACGGTTACAATTTTATTTGTCTTAGGATGCAAGAAAGTAAAACTCCAGAACATTCCTCCTGACGGTTCCATCTCACCCGTAAATTTGAACAGCCCTGTTAACTCGTATCCTTCAATTGTATTTAAAGTAAGTCGCTTTCTAATTGGCACTACTGCCGGATGATATTGTGTTCCCATATATACACCTTCGTACTCATGAGGAACATTGTATTTTAAAATCGTATCTCTCGAATTCAACATCGTTTGGTATTCTAATAAGCTAGAATCTGTAAACGAGTATTGCCAAATCATAATTCCGTATTGGTTAAAGTTGGTACGTGTAGTTTGATAAGAACCTCCGGCTAAATCCATGGGTCTACTCTCATCTGGGAAAGAAATACGCACAAAATTCTTACGCTCTCCAGAAACACTTGCATTCTTTGGTAGATCTAAGTGGATATCAAATTTATCGAACACTCTTTTTTCTACCATTTTACCAGGATCTCTCTGGTTACGTATCACCTCTCTTCTCCAAGCCATTTTATCGTAACGTCGGGCTATATCCCAAAGCTGACTCTCACAAGCTTCTTCAATATCTGACACACTGTTGGCACTGATATAAGTTGCCATCTGAGTTGATGCGTAATAACTTTCCTTTAAGTTTACTTCAGCTTTTCCCGGTTTAACTTTATCATCTAAAGAAAGTACCATCAAATTTCTTACGCGCTTATTACGCTTTTCAAATTCTTCTGGCGTTAGATGGTAAGCTTCAAATCTTTTTTGAGGAGGGTAGAAAGGTCTAAAATATTCTCCAAAAACAGAGTCTAATGCTTTTTCTACACGAGGTGTCCAAAGTTCATCCGGACAAACTACGGCCATTAACCCAACTTTACCTACAACAGGAAAAGTAGATTGTGTGTAGCCTTTGTTTTCTGAAATTGTGGTTGTTCCCTTTTCCGAAGAAGTTTCGGACTTCACCACCATTGCTGATGAGCCCTCTTGATTTTCCCCACATGAAAAAAGGAGAAGAGATAAGGTTACTAAGCTAAAAATTGAGTTTCTCATAATTATCTAATTCTGATGCGCTGACCGATTCTCAACCTATCATGGTTAATGCCAGGGTTTAATTTCTTTAACCTTGCAACAGTCGTACCATTATTACGAGCAATGATCCACAAGTTTTCTCCACTTCTCACTTTATGATAATCTTCGGTTGAAGATTTCAATTTTGCCAACTCCTCTTCTATTGGTAAATTATAAATAGCAGAATCTAAAGCATAAATAGAATCTTCCATCGCTATCCATTCATTTACCTTGGTTACCGGAATGTTGATGCATTGTTGAGGTGTCGTTTTCGGAATGTAGCTCGTTTTGTAAATAGGGTTTACAAATTGAATATCTTCCATCGACCAATCCATTAAACTATCTATGATATTCATGTGTACGCCTTGTGATAAACACACGGTGTCCAATTCAAAATCGTAAACTTTCGCTTCTGCTGGAATAATATTGTGTTCTACATGATAGGTCATCATGTAGCTCATAGCAATAAAATTAGGAACATACGCCTGCGTTTCTCTCGGTAAATAAGGTCTGATTTCCCAGTAAGTGGTTTTCCCTCCTGATCTACGAATGGCTTTGTTTACATTTCCTGGTCCTGCATTATATGCCGCCAAGGCCATGTTCCAATCGTCGTAGGCATTATACAACCTTTTCAAGTACAAACACGCCGCTTCCGTAGCTTTTTCCGGATCCATGCGCTCATCGATGAACGAGTTTTGGTCTAATCCGTATTTTTTTCCGGTTCTATACATGAACTGCCACAAACCTGTAGCACCTACTCTAGATTTTACTTGTGGTCGTAAACCACTCTCTATTACAGATAAATACTTTAATTCTATGGGCATGTTGTGTTTATCCAACTTCTCCTCATACATATCAAAGTAAAGTTTTGATCTACCCAAAGTAATACTGGTAAATCTCCTTCTATTTTTTGTGAAGTATTTCAAAGTAGATAAAACAGTTGGGTTACAAGCGTAGTGAAAAGGACTCATCTCATTCATGTCGTCCAAACGCTGACAATATACAGAATCGTCAAACTCCGGAACTTGTCCTTCTACATACCCCAAGGAAGCAACAATGGAATCATAGTTCTCACTGTTGGCCCACTCCTTATAAAACTCTTGCAAGCTTGCATTTACTGTAGCGATGAATTGCTCACCTTCTATAATTTCTTGTTGACGTTGGAGGCTATCTTCTACCTGACCAAAACTAAGGGCAGCAAAAAAAACCGTAGTAAATACAGACCAGCAATATTTTATCATAAAGTTTACTTTTTCATCAAGTGTTCAGCACACGCCAATAATTCTTTCTCTTGGTAATGGTCTGCCATGATTTGAATACCAAATGGCAATCCGTTAGAGTGCGTCCCAGCCGGAACTGAGATTGCAGGGTTACCCGCCAAGTTCGCCTGTACCGTAAAGATATCTTGCAAGTACATTTGAATTTGATCTGTAACACTATTGAGCTTAAATGCTGTAGACGCAGTGGTTGGTAAAATAATGAAGTCGTATGCTGACAAAATCTCATTGGTCTTGTCTTGAATTACTCTTCTTACCTTTTGCGCCTTTGTGTAATATGAATCGTAGTACTCATTCGACAATACGAAAGTACCAGACATAATTCTACGTTTCACCTCTTCACCGAAACCTTCTGTTCTCGATTTTTTATACGTTGCTTCAACCCCAACAGCTTCTTCACTTCTATACCCGAAGTGAACACCGTCAAAACGAGATAAGTTAGAAGATGCCTCAGCGGTTGTAATAACGTAATACGTAGGAACCATCACATCAAGGTAAGGGAAAGAAACTTCTTCCACTACATGACCTTCTGCTTTCAAGGCTTCTACCTGAGCGTTAAACGCTGCTCTAATTTCAGGGTCTAAACCATCCATCTGAATGGCGTCCTTAATTACAGCAAATTTTTTCTTCCCTTCAAAAGAGATGTTTGTATAATCTTCAACAGGTTTTGATGATGACGTTGAATCGTACTCATCTTCTCCTGCAATAATATTGGTTACCAATGCAACATCTTCTACATTATTGGCAAACGGCCCAATTTGATCGAATGAAGAAGCGTAGGCAATTAACCCAAATCGACTTACTCTACCGTAGGTTGGCTTTAAACCAACTGTACCTGTAAATGCCGCGGGCTGACGAATAGAACCTCCCGTATCACTCCCCAAAGAAACTGTACATAAACCAGCAGCTACTGCCGTTGCACTACCTCCTGAAGATCCACCTGGAACGTATTCTTCGTCAATTGCATTTCTTACCGGACCGTAATAAGAAGTCTCATTAGAACTTCCCATTGCGAATTCATCACAATTTAAACGACCAATAATTACTGCGTCTTCATCCAATAATCTTTGTACAACCGTTGCAGAATAAATAGATTCAAATCCTTCTAAAATTCTAGAAGAAGCTGAAACCTTGTGGTTTTTATAACAGATATTGTCTTTTAAACCTACCACCATACCTGCTAATTTACCAGCAGTTCCGGCTTTGATTTTTGCATCCACCTCTTTGGCCTGAGCAAGAACATCCTCTTCGAATACTTCTAAAAAAGCATTCAATGATTTTCTCTTCTCTATCTCCGAAAGGTAATGTTGAACAATAGTTTCTACTGTTGCACCCTCTTTAAGCGCTAACTTAACTTCTGCAAAAGTTTTGTACATGAAAATTGGTTTGACTATTTGTTTTCTTTAGACTCAGTAGACGTAGATTCGTCTTCTGGGGTATTTGTTGCGTCTTTAAATTCTTTGACTCCTTTCCCTAGTCCTTTCATTAATTCTGGAATTTTTCTTCCTCCGAACAGTAATAAAACGATCACTGCGATTAATATAACTTGGGGCCACCCAATCATTCCTAAAATCATCTTGTCTTAATTTATTTGTCGCAAAGTTACGTATTTATATAGAAAATGATAACAAAGTATTGTATCATTCTTGACCTCTCTTTGCAATAAAGGATTTACGGTCTTTAATTTTCATTAAATTGAGGCCTTGTATTTGGCAAACTGTCGGGTCTTCCGCTTAAGTTTACTTGCATAACTAAGTTTTTACAAACTTCTTATTTCAGCTTCTAAAGTCGCTCAAAACAAAGTGTAAAAACACTAGTTTTGCTGCACAAAGCTTCCGCTACACCCCCTGTTTGAAAACCTACTTTATTCACACTGTATCCTAGAATAGTTTATAGTATGTGAAAGCACCAAAAAACCACTAAAAACTCAAGTACTACCTCCTCTAAACACCTCTGTAACCAGAAACATTCTTTATCTATTAAAACATTACTATTTTTACACATTCAAAGAAGTAGAGAATGCAAGCAAAAATAAAGATAGAAAAGAAGTTAAATGAAGCCAATGCGCAAGTTCATGTTTTGAATGAAAAGAGCGTTAAAAAAGCCTCTCATTTAAGCTTGAGTGGAAAGAAGAATTTTGAATACTACAAAACCGAAGAAGGATACCTTTTCTACGTTTTAGAAAAAGATGCAGAAAAGCTACGTAAGGTTGGACATCAAATCAGAACAATCTTAGACAAGGATGTTTTAGAAATTGATCTTCATGGAGAAGAAGGAGCTTACCACCTTGCTGAAGGTTTACTTTTAAGTAACTATCAATTCTTAAAGTACTTCAAAGACGCGAAAGAAAAAGCGTACTTGCTACAAAAAATCAATTGGATTAACGGAGATAAAAAACAAGCAGAATATTTAAACAATACGGTAAAAGCCGTTTACTGGTCGAGAGATTTAGTAAATGAGCCTTTATCTTACCTTACTGCAGAGCAATTGAGTAAAGAAATTGTTGAACGCGGGGAAGAAGCAAATATCTCTGTAAAGATTTTCAATAAATCTAAAATTGAAAGTTTGAAAATGGGAGGATTATTAGCCGTTAACAAAGGTTCGATAGATCCACCAACATTCACAATTTTAGAATACAAACCCAAAAAAGCAAAAAACAAAAAACCTATTGTACTGGTTGGTAAAGGTGTGGTTTATGATACAGGAGGTTTAAGCTTAAAACCAACTGCTCATTCTATGGATATTATGAAAAGTGACATGGGTGGTGCAGCTTGTATCGTGGGTACAATTTACGCCATGGCTTTAAACAAAGCGGAACACCATGTGATTGGTTTAATCCCTGCAACCGATAACAGACCCGGTCAAAATGCTTACGCACCAGGAGATGTTATCACTATGTTCGACGGAACTACAGTTGAAGTATTGAACACAGACGCAGAAGGAAGATTATTATTAGGTGATGCCTTGGCATACGCCAACAAATACGAACCAGAATTGGTGATCGATGCAGCTACTTTAACAGGCGCTGCTGTTAGAGCTATCGGTCAAAAAGCTGCATGCCTTATGGGTAATGCCGATAACGAAACTTTAACCAAATTAGAAAAAGCGGGTTCTGAAGTGCACGAGCGTTTAGTTCGTTTCCCTTTCTGGGATGATTACGCCGAACAACTTAAATCAAACATTGCAGATATGAAAAACTTAGGTGGACCAACTGCAGGTATGATTACTGCCGGTAAATTCTTAGAACACTTTGTAAACTACCCTTATGTCCACTTAGACATTGCTGGTCCAGCTTTCTTAGAAGCAAAAGAAGACTACAAAGGTTTAGGAGGAACTGGTACAGGAGTTCGTTTATTACAGCACTTCTTTAAAAACGAGTATTAAGATGGAGAAACAAGAGAAAGAAAAAATAATATCTACACGCGAACCAATAAGAGTTGGTATTACTTTGGGCGACATTAACGGAATAGGTCCTGAGGTAATTATCAAAGCTTTGGGTGATCCGCGAATTCTTACCGAATGTACTCCTGTTATTTATGGTTCAAGTAAGACCATTTCTTACCACAAGAAAGCCATTAACGATAAGAATTTCAATTTCACACGTATTGCTGACGCCAACGAGATTCAGCACAAGAAAATAAATGTTGTAAGTTGTTGGAGCGAGGTGGTGAATATCACTTTAGGTAAATCCAATGAGGTAGGCGGACAATACGCGTTTAAATCTTTAGAAAGAGCAACAGAAGATTTAGCAGCAGGAAAAGTAGACGTTCTAGTTACAGCTCCTATTTCTAAGGAGGCGATTCAACAAGCAGGTTTTAAATTTCCTGGACATACTGAATATTTAGCAGACATGGCCGGAGAAAAAGAAGCTTTGATGATGATGGTTTCTGATAAATTGCGCGTTGCTTTAGTAACGAGTCATATCGCCTTAAAAGATGTCAGTACAACAATTACAACCGAAGGAATTTTAGCCAAAATCAAAGAATTGAACAGTAGTTTAAAGAAAGATTTTGGAATTGTTCGTCCGAAAATTGCCGTATTGGGCTTAAACCCTCATGCCGGTGAAAAAGGAAAAATGGGTACTGAAGAAAGCGAAATCATTAACCCTGCAATTCAGGCAGCGAACAATGAGAAAATTTTGGCCTTCGGTCCTTTCCCTGCAGACGGTTTCTTTGGTTCAAGCAACTATACACAGTACGATGCAATTTTAGCCATGTACCACGATCAAGGTTTAACGCCATTCAAAGCACTTGCCTTTAACAGTGGTGTAAACTTTACAGCGGGCTTACCTATCGTAAGAACTTCGCCAGATCATGGAACAGCTTTCGACATTGCTGGACAAGGAAAAGCAGATGAAGCATCGTTTAGAGAGGCCATGTACTTGGCAATGGATGTATACAGAACACGCGCATTTATTAAGGAAATAAACAAAGATCCTTTAGCGATTTCAGAGCCTAAACCTTACAAGGGAAAAGGGCGTGATAGAGATTAAGGCATTATAAATTAGAATAATAATCCTAAGTTTTAGAAATGAAGTGTAGATAATCATTTTATTTTTATAACTTTGCAGACCAATTTTTGAACTATGAGAAGTTCGAAGAATAAATTTATTGTTCCTTTTGAAGGATTAAAAGTTGGATTTCACGACTTTGAATTTGACATTACGGATCAGTTCTTTGAAGATTTAGAATACTCTATTATAAAAGCTGGAAAGCTTACAGTAGAGATGGAGCTAGAGAAAAAGGAAACCATGCTGATTGCAAATTTTGTGGTTGACGGTAACGTTGACGTAGAATGTGCAAGATGTACCGATCCTTTAGAAGAGTATATTTATGGTGAATACAGAATTGTTTTCAAATTCGGAACTGAGATTAGTGACGATGAAAATTTAATTGTATTGGAACCACAAGAATATGAATTGCACTTGGCTCCTATTATTTATGAATTAATGACAATTTCATTACCTACAAGATCCGTTCACGACGAAGGTGATTGTAATGAAGAAATGATAGCATTGATTGATGAATATTCTATAGTCGAAGAAGAAGATTTGAAAGAAGACGACATTGAAGACGGTAACGACGACGATGACGATGATGATATTGATCCAAGGTGGTCAGCATTGAAGAATTTGAATTAAACGTTTTAAATAAATAAAGTAAAATGGCACATCCAAAAAGAAGAACGTCAACAACAAGACGTGACAAGAGAAGAACGCACGTAAAAGCAGTTGCTAACAACATCGCTACTTGTCCAACTACTGGTCAGCCGCATTTGTTCCACCGTGCTTTTTGGCATGAAGGGAAACTTTACTACAAGGGTAGAGTAATCGCTGAAAAAGAAGTTGCGGTATAATTACCGTTGAAGTGAATTAAATCATTTCATTTCCTGATGAAGATAGGATTAGATATTATGGGAGGAGATTTTGCTCCAGAAGCGAACGTTTCTGGAGCGATCCTCGCCAATAAAGAACTTCCTCAGGACACACGCATCGTTTTATTCGGCGACCAAGATGTGGTACGCGAAAAGTTAGTTGAATTAGGAGGTAATCCGGATGACTTCGAGATTGTCCATGCCCCTGATGTTATTACTATGCACGATCATCCGACTCGTGCAATTCCTCAAAAACCAAACAGTACAATTTCTAAAGGTTTCGACCTCTTAGCTTCTGGAGAAATCCAAGCTTTTGCTAGCACCGGTAATACTGGGGCTATGCTCGTTGGTGCTATTTATAAAGTGAACGCTGTTCCGGGAATTATCAGACCGTGTATTACATCTACCATTCCTAATATCAGAGGTGGAAACTCTTTGATTCTAGACGTGGGTGCAAATGCCGATTGTAAACCGGATGTATTGTATCAATTTGCAATTTTAGGATCTCTATATGCCAGAGAAGTTTATGGTATTGAGAATCCAAAAGTTGGTTTATTGAACATTGGTGAGGAAGAAACTAAAGGTAACTTGCTAACGCAGTCTGCCTACAAACTTATGCAAGGAAGTACAGACTTCAATTTTGCGGGCAACATAGAAGGTAGAGATATTTTTACTGGAAAAGTTGACGTAATTGTTTGTGATGGATTTACAGGTAATGTAGTTCTTAAGCAAGCAGAAGGATTGTTCGGACTTATGCAAAAGCGTGGTATGCGCGATGAGTATTTTGACCGTTTCAATTATGAAAACTATGGAGGAACACCAATTTTAGGTGTAAATTCTAACGTTATCATTGGACATGGAATATCAAATGATATTGCGGTTAAAAATATGTTGTTACATTCGTATGATGTAACAAAGTCGAAGCTTACTGATAAAATTAAAGAAGCAATTAACTAGTATGGGTAAAATTACTGCAGCTATATCAGGTGTTCAAGGGTACTTACCAGAGCACGTGATGACGAACAAGGATTTAGAAAAACTCGTTGATACCAACGATGAGTGGATAACTACTAGAACTGGAATTAAAGAGAGGCGCATCGCGAAAGATCAGTCTACATCAGACATGGCTGCAGAAGCAGTTAAAGGATTATTAGCGAAAACCAACAATACTCCAGAAGATATCGATCTTGTAATCGTTGCTACAGTAACACCAGACTACCCTTTCCCGTCAACAGCTAATGTTGTTTGTGACAAAGTTGGTATGAGTAATGCTTGGGGATATGACCTTAAAGCAGCTTGTTCTGGATTTTTGTATGCGATCACAACGGGAGCTAAGTTTATAGAATCTGGACATCACAAAAAAGTTATCGTTATAGGAGTAGATAAAATGTCGTCTATCATTGATTATGAAGACAGAGCTACTTGTGTAATTTTCGGAGACGGAGCTGGTGCAATTTTACTAGAGCCAAACGAAGAAGGTAACGGTGTTGTTGATTCTATACTAAGAAGTGACGGATCGGGAAGAAAATATTTAATACAACCGGCAGGTGGTTCAGTGAACCCACCATCGCATGAAACGGTAGACAAACGTATGCACTATGTACACCAAGAAGGTAAGCAAGTGTTTAAGTTTGCGGTTACCAACATGGCGGAGGTTTCTGCAGAAATCATGGAGAAAAATAATCTTTCAAGTGATGATGTAGATTGGTTAGTACCACACCAAGCCAACTTGCGTATTATTGATGCCACAGCAAATAGAATGGGCTTACCGAAAGAGAAAGTAATGATTAACATACAGAAGTATGGTAACACTACAGCAGGTACATTACCATTATGTTTGTGGGATTGGGAACCACAGCTTAAAAAGGGAGATAATATTATCTTATCAGCCTTTGGAGGTGGATTCACATGGGGTGCCGTTTACTTGAAATGGGCCTACAATTCATAAAATTCATTAAATTTATTCTAAAATAAATTCATAAACCCATGAATCTTACAGAAGTACAAGATCTTATTAAGTTCGTTTCTAAATCAGGTGTAACCGAGGTAGAAATCGAAAAAAAAGACTTCAAAATTACCATCAAATCTGAAGGTAAGAAATCGAAAAGACTAGAAGAACAACAAATAATAGTACAAGCAGCTCCAGCTCCAGTAGCGGCAGCTCCAGCACCTGTAGCAGCACCAGCTCCGGCTCCAGCGCCTGCAGCAGCTCCTGCAGCACCGGCTCCAGCTCCAGCAGCAGAAGATAACTTTATCACAGTGAAGTCTCCAATGATTGGTACTTTCTACCGTGCATCTTCTCCTGATAAGCCACCTTTCGTAGAGGTTGGTCAGAGCATTAAGCCTGGAGATAACATCTGTATTATCGAAGCGATGAAATTATTCAACGAAATCGAAGCAGAAGTTTCTGGTAAAATTGTTAAGGTATTGGTAGACGACGCTACTCCAGTAGAGTACGATCAGCCATTATTCTTGGTAGAGCCAGCTTAGTACATTATTAATCCCTTTTAAACCCAAAAGGCATGTTTAAGAAAATTCTTATAGCCAATAGGGGCGAGATTGCTTTGCGTGTAATTCGTACATGTAAAGAAATGGGTATTAAAACTGTTGTAGTTTATTCAACTGCAGATAAAGACAGTTTGCCTGTTCGTTTCGCCGATGAGGCAGTTTGTATTGGTCCAGCACCATCTACAGACTCTTATTTACAGATACCAAACATTATTGCCGCTGCAGAAATTACAAATGCAGACGCAATTCACCCAGGGTACGGATTCTTATCTGAAAACTCTAAGTTCTCTAAAGTTTGTGAGGAACACGATATTAAATTTATCGGTGCAACTCCTGAACAAATTGATGGAATGGGTGATAAAGCTTCAGCAAAAGCTACAATGCAAAAAGCTGGAGTACCTGTTATCCCAGGATCTGACGGATTGTTAAAAGACGTTGAAGATGCGAAGAAAACAGCGAAAAAAATCAAATACCCAGTTATCTTGAAAGCTACTGCCGGTGGTGGTGGTAGAGGTATGCGTATTGTTTGGAAAGAAGAAGATATCGAAGAAAACTGGGATTCAGCTCGTAAAGAGTCTGCCGCAGCTTTCGGAAACGACGGAATCTACATGGAGAAATTCATCGAAGAGCCTCGTCATATCGAGATCCAAATTGCTGGAGACCAAACAGGAAATGCATGTCACCTTTCTGAAAGAGACTGTTCTATTCAACGTCGTCACCAGAAATTGGTGGAGGAAACTCCTTCTCCATTCATGACAGACGAGTTGAGAGAACGTATGGGTGAGGCTGCTATTAAGGCCGCTAAAGCTGTAAAGTACGAAGGTGTTGGTACAGTTGAATTCTTGGTTGACAAGAACAGAGACTTCTACTTCATGGAAATGAATACACGTATCCAGGTAGAACACACAATTACTGAAGAGGTAATTAACTTCGACTTAATTAAAGAACAAATTAAATTAGCTGCAGGAGAGAAGATTTCTGGAAAGAACTACTACCCTCAATTGCACGCTATCCAATGTAGAATCAATGCTGAAGATCCTGCTAACGACTTCAGACCATCTCCAGGTAAAATTACAGATTACCATTCACCAGGTGGACACGGAGTGAGAATTGATACCCACGTTTATGCAGGGTACCAAATTCCACCTCACTACGATTCTATGATCTCTAAATTAATCACTGTAGCTCAGACAAGAGAAGAGGCTATTTTGAAAATGAAAAGAGCATTGGAAGAATACGTTATTGACGGAGTAAAAACTACTATTCCTTTCCATTTAAAGCTAATGGATAACGAAGATTTCAAAGCAGGTAATTTTACTACCAAGTTCATGGAAACTTTCGAATACTAGAAATATTCTGAATACAATACTAAACTCTCGTTCTTAGAACGGGAGTTTTTTTTTGCCCACCCAGCTCTTACCCTAGTTGAAATTATTAACTTCAAGGCATAATTTCGCTTATGAACCAGGTCAATAAATACTTTAAATTTGACGGATACATTTTACTGTATGCTCTCTTCATAAGCTTATATGTAGTTTACCAAAACTTTTCAGGACTAGATTTTTCACTTTTTGAATTAAAGAATTTATACATCGGTGAAGCCACCAAACATGCCGTAAATATCGGAGCAAGATCTTCTATAATTTACAAGGGAATTGCTGTCTTCACTCCTTCTTTTCTAATTGCATATTATCTCTTCAGCAGATTCCTTAAGCAATCCGTCAATAGAAATCTTATATTTCTAAGTGCCGTAGGAATACTCCAATTACTTGTTACAGCGTTAGATATAGATAACTTCAAAACGATTCATCTTTTCTTTTACGTTTTCATTTTTATCGCAACATTACTTTCTCTTCCACTACCTCAAACCATTAGAGAAAAAATAGCAGGTAAAAAACTCGCAGCTTACAATGTTGTTCTGTGTTATTTAATCGTTTATAATTTTCAAGTATTATTTCCAGAGCATACCTGGATCAATCAAAACTCATCTATCGTTTTTATTTTACTTTTTATACTCTTTTGTTCTTTTCCTCTCATTTTCGGACAAAAATATTACCCGAAAATTCAACCCTATTTTATTACCATATCCATTACCCCACTTCTCGTCTTTTTAGCCATAGAATTTGACGTAAATAATCTTTTTGGGTTTGGATATAAAAAGATTTTCGTTCTTCTATTCAGTGGAGTTCTCCTCTTAACTATCCTTCTCAAACTAACAACGCCGATGCGTTTTCCAAAACCAGAAAATGCCCTCAAATACTGCCTTATACCTGCACTTCTTGTCTACTATATTCTAAGTATACGTTACACACCCTTTATTGAGACTATCCCTGAATTTTTTGAATTGGCAAATCCTGCAAATTCCTTAATGAATATTTTTCAATACCATGAAATCCCCTTTGTAGACTTCATGAGTTCACACATGTTTTCTGAACAGGGTTATGGTATTGTTTACACCTTTTTTAATGGCTATACAGCAGATGTTTCCTTCTATTCTTATGTGTTCATCAATGATATAATAGGCATCTTGGTTTTGTACTATTTCCTGAACAAAGCATTTAACAAACCGATTTATAGTGTTGCCTTTATACTAACCTTTCCCTTTCTTTATTACTTTATATACCCACCCATTTTCCTAGGAATTCTGGCACTTTTTCAAAGCATTAAAGTGATCGATAACCAAAGTGTAAAGAATTACTTTTTTCTCTTTTTACTTTTAATAGGACTCATCATTTGGCGTCTTGATACCGGCGTGGCTGCCTTGTTTACCACCCTTGTCTTTTTTCCGCTTTTTCTATTCATCAAACGGGCAAAGATTTTCCTTCCCAATTTCATAAAAGCTTTACTCCTCTTTTTAGGAGTAATTGGAACTTTACTGATAGGCGCTATTTTGATGCGTTCTACAGATTATGTGTTGAATAACTTTATCAGTGCACTACATTATGTAAAAGGGAGTCAAGCGCATGGTTATGCCCAAATAAAAAACATTGCCCAGCACCAATACTTTATCTATCATATAATCTTTCCTATCATCGCTATTACAGCCATCATCATTGCTGTTTTTAAATTGAGAATGGAAAAGAATAGATATCTCCTATTTTCACTTTTTTGTTTTCTACTCTATTTCGCCAATGTCCAACGAGGATTGGTTCGTCACGGCTTTGCTGAGCAAAAGGAATTTTATTTAATCAGTGTTTTTTATTTAGCACTTACCTTGTTTCTCGTCGGGATCATCAACAAGAAAAACATCAAAGAACTTCTCTTTTACGGGCTTGGTTTTTTCATTGTACTCTTTACTAAATTCTTCAATTTTCATCCTCATAAAACAGATTTAGAAAAGAGTTTAAGTGAGAGCACTTTTTATAATTTGCCTTCTTACTTTGAACAGACGCCTAGAACACGTGTAATTGGTCAGGACGCTTTTGCTACTGCGCACTACGAAGAATTAAAAGCTTACCTAGACCGCAATCTAACACCCGAGCAAAGTTTTGTTGACTTTTCCAATACACCTATGCTGTATTTTTATACCGAAAGAAAATCACCGGGTTATTTCAATCAAAATTTACAAAACACTATAGACGATAAAACGCAACTTCATTTACTGAAACAAATCAGCACAACAGAGCATCCTATAGTGATATACGCACATAGTCCGAGAAACTGGTTTGACAGAACAGACGGTATAGCAAACACCATACGTTATTACCTCCTTTCAGAATTTATCCATCAAAACTACGAGCCAGCGGGCATTGTTCAAGGCTATTCTATTTGGAAAGCTAAAAGCTCCAACATAGCCACAGCTAATTTACCCGCCGATACTTTGCTCCATCAAGCACAAGATTATGACTATGGTTTTATGGCTGGTTTAATGGCTAGTTATTACGAAAACAATCATGTTGATTACCTCCAAAATGTAGCTTTGAATTCTAAGTATGCTTCTAGCAAAGAAGTTAATGTTTCGATTGGAGCTAATGCCGCTGAATTTGGAAGTATTTACTTGGATATGAACTTAGAAAATGTCAACTCTTCTCAAAGGTTAACCGTTGATTTATATGATGATAAAGAACAACGCATAGGAGGCTTCACTTTTCAAACACATCCAGATATTGGCAAGCGATACATGCTAAGACTCTCGAATCATTATCTTTGGCATACATCAAAAGTGAAGAAGCTTATCATTCATGCTGAACAAGCTTTCAACCTAGAAGAAATAAGACTTTTAAAGGATACAAGACTTGAAAACAAAACAACAACTGCTCATAGATAACTTGATTGCCAAACCCATGGCTTTCTTGTTAAACTTTCTCGTTCGGTTGTTAGGACAAATCCTTAACATCGATCACAACCTACACAAAGATTTAGATTGTATTGTGGTTTGCAAATTCAAGGGAATGGGTAGTATCATTCAAGCTACTCCTTTGCTAGATGCTCTTCGCCAGCAACACCCGAATGCTGAGATTATTTTTGTTTCAACCAATGCAAACACGGCTATCTTAAAACGCATAGATACCATTGATACCATCTACACCATTAATGATAAAGGAATTTTTTCTCTACTGAAAAGCTTGAGCATTACTTTGCTGCGACTGATGAAGAAAAGACCTGATGTTTATATAGATCTAGAAATCTATTCTAATTTTTCCACTTTGGTTACGTTGTTTTCTTTGGCTAAAAATCGAGTAGGCTATTACCTTAGATCAAGCTCTTTTAAAATGGGTATCTACACCCATATGATGTACTTCAATACGAAGATTCCAGTATCTGAAAGTTATTTGCAAATAGCAAGACTCTTTGGTAAAGACTTTAAGCCTACCTCACTATACCCCCTTGCCAAGGGCATAGAAAATTCCTACATTCCTCCAAAATCAGGAAAATATATTGTTATTAATCCGAACGCTTCTGATTTAAGATTAGAAAGAAGGTGGGGTAGGAAAAATTATAAGTTCCTGATTGAACAAATTCTCCTACAATACCCAGATTACACGATTTATTTGGTAGGGAGTCCGAACGAAAGACCCTACACTGAAAAAGTAATAGCGGGAATTATCAATGATAAATTGATCAATCTCGCCGGGAAAACATCCATCAATGAATTAATCTCCTTGGTTAAAGGTGCTGCTTTTATGGTTACCAATGACACGGGCCCTATGCACATCTCTTTTGCAGTGAATACAGCGACTATAGCTTTATTCGGACCATGTTCGCCCGATCAATATGGTCACTTTTCCAATGCAAAAATCATTTTTAAAGATGTATTCTGTAGTCCATGCGTACATGAATTCAGTATTTCTCCTTGCAAAGGCAACAACACATGTATGCAGTTGATAGAGGTTTCTGAAGTTCTCAAGGCCGTTCAGGAAGTTCATGAAAATGGACAATTTCCATTGCGTAAAAATGAAGTCTTAGAAGGAATGAAATACGAACACGGCGATGCAATTTTAGGTTTGGTGCGACGTTAATTCGTCCAATTGTATTGTCATATTCCCGCGCAGTAAAGAATCTTAACTTTCGTCTAGCAAACAACCCTGCTACAATCTCTTTTTCTCGTTTATAATTCGGCCATTATCATTACTTTTACACAAAATTTTTGTTATGGATATTTTAGTAAGTGCACACAGTGGATTAAGGTACATCGCTTTACTTCTTTTGGTAATTGCAGTTGTTAACGCAATTGGAAACAAAACCAAAGGAGAGTATTTGAAAAAAGATAAAATGATTAACCTTTTCACTATGATCATTATGCACATTCAACTTTTAATGGGCTTGGTATTGTATGTTAACTTTTGGATTTCAAAAGTTCCTGCAGGTGCTGCAATGAAAATGCCTTTCCGTTTTTACACGGTTGAACACATATTCATGATGATTATTGCGATTGTATTAATTACTGTCGGTAGAAAGAAAGCCGAAAAAGAAGGATTGGCTGGATTTAACAAGCACAGACTAATTCGTAACTTTTACGGAATTGCATTGCTCTTAATTTTCTTTGCTATTCCATGGCCATTTTTAAGAGAAGGAATTGGAGCAGGATGGTTTTAAGAACATTGCTTTTTAGTGCTTTTTTAGGGTTAGCAGCCTGTAGCTCTTCAGAAACTGTAGAGTTGAATGCTGCGAGCAAACCTGCTGAAAGCGGACAAAAATTATATAAAAAATACTGTCAAAGTTGTCACGGTAAAAACGGAGATGCCCAAAGAGGGAATGCTGCGGATTTAACGCAAAGTACATTTACAGAAGCACAAGTTAGAGATGTGATCTTGAATGGAAATGACAAAGGAATGATGGGGTACAAAAACCTGTTTGAAACAGAGGCCGAATTAGACTCTTTAGTACAACATGTTTTTACATTAAGAACAAAATAAGCGCGAATATTTTACATGGAGATTGGTTTAATAAATAAAGAGGTTGAAGGTGAAAAAGCCGTTTTGGTGGGAGTTATTTCTCAAGACCAAACGGAGCAAGAAGCCAATGAATATTTGGATGAATTAGAGTTTTTAGCTGAAACTGCTGGAGCTGTAACGCACCAAAAATTCTTACAGAAGTTAACTGTTCCCAACCCGAAAACCTTTCTAGGATCTGGTAAAATAGAAGAAGTAAAGGAATACGTGAATGCCCATGATATAGACATGGTAATTTTTGACGATGACCTTTCTCCTTCGCAACTACGTAACGTTGAGCGTATTCTAGAAGTTAAAATCTTGGATAGGTCCAACCTAATCCTCGATATTTTTGCCAGCAGAGCAAGAACTTCGCACGCAAAAACGCAAGTGGAGCTAGCACAGTATCAATACTTATTACCACGATTAACCCGAATGTGGACTCACCTTGAGCGACAAAAAGGGGGTATCGGTATGCGTGGACCTGGGGAAACGCAGATTGAGACAGATAGACGTATCATTAATACGAAAATCGCTTTACTCAAAAAGAAACTCGAGGCCATAGATAAGCAAAAAGCCGTACAGCGCGGTAACCGCGGTCAGCTCGTGAGAGTTGCCCTAGTAGGATACACCAACGTAGGTAAAAGTACCATCATGAATATGTTGAGTAAATCTGATGTGTTTGCCGAGAACAAACTCTTTGCAACCTTAGATACAACCGTTCGAAAAGTGGTAATTGAAAACCTTCCTTTCTTGATGTCTGACACCGTAGGATTTATTCGTAAACTACCTCACCAATTGGTAGAGTCGTTTAAATCTACCCTAGACGAGGTAAGGGAATCTGATGTTTTGGTACACGTTTTAGACATTTCTCACCCCAACTTTGAAGATCACTTTAGAGTGGTAAATGAAACTTTGGCGGAAATAGATAAAGAAGACAAGCCAGTGATCTTGGTTTTCAATAAAATTGATGCCTATACTTACACGCCACAAGACGAAGATGATTTGTCTGAAAAGACAAGAGAAAACTACAGTCTTGAAGAATTGAAAAAACAATGGATGGCCAAAATGAACGATACTAAATGTGTCTTTATTTCGGCGCAAGACAAGGAAAACGTTCAAGAATTAAAAGATGTACTTTACGAAGAAGTTCGTTCAATATTTGAAAAACGTTACCCCTACCATAACTTCTTGTACTAAGGCAATTCTAGGCACGCTTAAAATAAGCTTCTGCTATCAACGTTAAAATGTAAACAACTTTTGTTGAATCTTACTTTCCGCAAGGTTATTTCCTTTTATTTCGTAACATGGTGAAGCGTCTTTTCAAAATCTTCAAATGGGTCGTGGGTATAGTGATTACACTTATGCTCTTGATCAGTGCTGCGCTTATCATTTTTAAGGATGATATTAAACGCTACGCCATAGAAGAATTGAACCTTCACCTAAATAAACAACTCCACGTTAGTTATATCGATGTAACGCTTTGGAAAACCTTCCCTTCGCTTTCCTTAGACTTTGATGATGTATTGATACACGACAAGTTTGGAGAAGAACAAAAACTAGACACCACCCTTTACGCTAAAAAGTTGAGTTTACGTTTTAATCCTATGGACTTTTTAGAAAGTAACTATACGGTTAAAAGCATTGTTTTGAAACAAGGAATTCTCAACCTAAAGGTAGATGATCAAAACAGAGTGAACTATGATTTGCTTAAACCAACGGAGGGTGAAAGTTCTGATAATTTTGAATTCTCTCTTGAGAAAATTAAACTAGACGATACTGACTTTTCGTATGAAAACGAAATGACCAAGCAGTACTATGCTTCGCATTTAGATCAACTTAATTTATCAGGAGAATTTAGCGCTACCAAGTATACCATGCAGGCAGAAACGGATATGTTAGTAAAACAGATCAAACGTGAAGCCTTGACTTTGATTAGAGACAAGCGTGCTAACTGTAAGATAGACATCTCCATGAACACCGAGGAGAATATTTTCGAGATTGTAAATGCAGACGTAAAAATACAGAACCTTCCCTTCCATGTTGCAGGTAAAGTAAGTGCAGACAGTATACTCTTCGCCATCAATGCTGAAAAACTTAACTTAACAGATGTAGCTAACAATTTCACCTTAGCTCAACTTAATGCTGTTAAAGAACTCAATGGAAACGGTGATGTGAGCTTTGATTTACAGTTGAAAGGGTTAAATAAAACCGAGGCGAACTTGAATATAGATGCAGGGTTTACCATACACAACGGTAGCTTGGCTAACAATACATTTAGTTTATCAAATATTGATGCACGTGGAAAATATAGCAGTGATGCTAAAGGGAGTGAACTGGAATTGGAAAAACTACACTTCTTATCTTCCGGAAGTGCTTTTGATGCTCAATTAAAAATTAGTGATTTCGACAAACCACTTATTCGAGGAAATGCCAAAGGTGCCATTAATCTAGCAGCTGTGCATACCCTATTCGGACCTTTTGGATTACAAAACCTAGAAGGTAATATTGATGTGAATAGCGCCTTTAACCTGCGCATGAACAATCCCGTATACAACCCTAAAGATCTAAGCATTTATGCACTAAAGGGAAACATCCATCTGAAGAATATTACAGCCCAGTTCTTAAATGATACGCGAGTTTTTCAGAATATCAACGGTGAAATTGGAGTCCGAAACGAAGAAGCTATTATCAAAAATCTATTCTTAACCACGGGTGAATCTGATTTTAATATTAGCGGGGAACTCAACAACATAGCTGGGTACTTTAAAGGGACAGAAACCTTATTTATAGATGCATATACGCGTTGTAAGAAAATAAATGTTGATGATTTTTCTTCTACGGGAGGAAGTATGACAGAAGCCAGCAGAAGTTGGCTACTTCCTACAAAAATCAAAGGGAACGTAACCTTGAATGCAACAGAAATAAAGTACGGTGGTCATACCTATGCAAACATTACCACACGCATGCGCTTAACAGATAGGTCTTTAGAATTTTCTCATTTGAAAGGTCGAAATGCTGGTGCGGATATTACTGGAAATGTACTGGTGACCGAGAAAAATCCATCTGTACTAACAGTTGCTACCGACCTCGCCTCTAACAACATACGCTTCGCCCCTTTATTTAAAGAATGGAACAATTTCGAACAAACGGTTATCGCAGCAGAAAACATTCAGGGAATTGCTAAAATCAAATTGAAATTTACGGCACCTTTCGACCTCATCACAGGGTTAAATAAAGAAGCGATTGCAAGCACCTTAGACATAGAAATTGAAGATGGAGCCCTGTACAACGTAGAAACCTTTAAAGAAATTACAGCAAGTATAAAATCGACTTCTGCAACTCTGCTTATTTCTCCACAAAAAATCAATGCTTTTGAGGCTAAATTATTGAATTTGAAATTCAATAAAATGAGTAACCAAGTGATTATAAGAGATGGTAAACTGTATATACCCGAGATGAAAATTGAAAGTAATGCCTTGGATGTTTTAGTGTCGGGTGAGCATAGTTTTGACAACGATATTGACTATCACTTCGACTTTAGATTTAGAGAAATTAAAGGTAAAAACAAACAAACAGAATTCGGTGAAATTGTTGATGATGGAACTGGGTTCAGGGTTTACCTACGTATGTTTGGAAATATAGACGACCCTTCTTATGCCTGGGACAAAGAGGCACAGAAAAAAGACAGGGAAGAAAAACGTCAAGAAGAAATTAATACGGCTAAATCTATATTGAAATCTGGTTTTGGTATAAATAAAAAGGATACCACCGTTCTTGAATACACTGTGGATGAAGGACCGAAAGAAGAAATCACTTTAAGTTTTGATAGTGATACCTTGGCCCCACCTGCAGAGCAAGAGGAAGAAAAGAAAAAATCTAAATTCCAATTGAAGCTCGAAAAATTGAAAGAGCAAAACGAGAAAGAAAACGAAGTAGAATTTCAGATTGGTCAATAAAATAATCTGACTACTTTCATGCTATAAATATTCACCTTGGCAAAACAGCTTTTCATACGTAAATATCGCTGGACTTCTGGCGTAGCTCTCCTTATACTCCTCAGTGTAATTACGGCAATCCTTAGTCAAGCCAAATGGAAAAATGAACTTGGCTATGCCTTTACAGATGCCAAGGGATACTATAGTTATTTGCCTGCTGCCTTCATTCATCATTCTTTCGCTTTAGACACGGAAGAGAAAGTGAAGTATGCTTCTTTTAAGAAAACCGATGATGGAAAACCCTTTATCAAATACACCATGGGTAACGCCTTTTGCTACCTCCCCGGTTTTTTGATGGCTCATGGCGTAGCTTCTATATCTTCTTATGAGAGCAATGGCTATACCCTTCCCTATCAAATCGCATTCATTACAACAGCGCTACTTTTTCTTTTCCTATCCTTACGGTTGGCTGTTAAAATATTATCGCGCTTCTATGATGATAAAACAATCGCTCTTACTTTTTTCTTAGTGTTCCTAGGGACAAACTATTTTCATTACGCCACAAGCTATTTAAGTTACTCTCACATCTACAGCTTCTATTTTATACTGCTGTTTTTAGAGAGAAGTTGGAGGGTATTGGAACGTTTTACTTGGAAGAATAGCCTCTATGCAGGTCTAGCATTTGGCATGATGACTTTGATTAGACCCGTAGATGGTGTCTTCTTGATTTTCCCAATTATTTATGGCGTAAGCAATATAGATACGTTTAAAAAACGTATAAACTATATATTGAGCCATATCCCACAAGTACTTTTCTTTTTACTTACAGCGGTTATTGTGTGGGTTCCACAACTCATGTACAATTACAGTGTATTCGAAAAAATAACCATCAACAGTTACAAGGGAGAAAAATTCTATTTCCTAGATCCTGAAATTTGGAATGCCCTTTTCAGTTTTAATAATGGCTGGTTGATTTATACTCCCTTGATGATTTTCGGTATTATAGGTTGTTTCATCCTCTTGAAGAAGAAAGAATATTCATGGCTTATACTCACCCTAATTTACATTTATGTTATTAGCTCTTGGTGGTGTTGGTGGTACGTCGGCTTTGGGAATAGAGCCTTTGTCAACTTAAGTGCATTTCTGCTTCTGCCCCTTTCGAGCTGCATAGCGTACATACGCTCGCGCAAACGATTGTACTACCCTTTCTTTATACTCTTGCTTTTAGGGGTTGTTCTCAACCAATTTCAAACCTATCAATTTGAAAAAGATGCTTTGCGTTACGAGGCCATGACACCAGAAAGTTACCTCCACTCTTTTGGTACGCTTCATCCCACTTTCGAATTTTTCGACTTATTAGAAAAATACGATACACAATATGCCAAAGAAGGTAAAAATGTATTGCACGTATGGAACTATGATACTTTGGCTGTTTTAACACCTTCTGAGTTACAAGGTGCAGAACTTGGGAACCAAGACATGTACAAGGGTAGCTTTAAGTTTAAAATACCTGAAGCGAACTCTTTTATTATCTGCGCAGAAAGTGATGAGACACTAGAAAATCTCTCGCTTTATTTAAAATTGTTGGACAGTACAGGTCAAGTAAAAGACGGGTATGGAAAGGTAAATACGAAATCGCTAGGGAATGCCCGAATCCAACAACGCATGTATTACCGTTTTAGATATGGCGTGAACGAAAAGGATAGTTTACAGTTCTTCTTTTTCAACAAAAAACTAGAGGAAGGAAAGGTGCATGAATTAAAAATTTACGCCTTACATGCCAAGGATAGTTTAGTCTTTGAAGAAAGCGTAGATGAGTAATTCTCTGGTAGGGATAGGAAAGGAAACCCCGCAGTTTAGAAAGGTTTTGAAACACGTTGCAGCAAAGCGACCTTAGGAGCCTTGCATGCAGCGCTTGTTGAACACCGTTATAAAAAAGGAGTTGTAATGTATAGCCCGTTTAACCAGCCAAAAAAAACCGCTTCCTTATAAGAAAGCGGTTCAAAAGATTTTACATCATATAGATTTCTCGACTCCGCTCGAAAACCTAGCTGAAATCGTAAACCATTTATTTAAATTTATGGAAGCTCTGTATATCCCATATTGTACAGCGTAAAGGCGTAAATATCCGCCCATTGCTCTATGGTTTTACTTACCGGTGTTCCTGCTCCGTGACCCGCATTAGTTTCTATACGAATTAACACAGGGTTTTCACCACTTTGCTTGTCTTGTAACTCTGCCGCAAACTTGAAACTGTGCGCCGGAACTACTCTATCGTCGTGATCTCCCGTTGTTATTAATGTAGCTGGATATTCAGAACCTTTGACCACATTGTGCACGGGTGAGTAATTCAACAAGTAATTGAACATTTCTTCACTTTGCTCTGAAGTTCCATAGTCGTAAGCCCAACCTGCACCTGCAGTAAAAGTGTGGTAACGCAACATATCTAACACCCCAACACCTGGCAATGCTACCTTCATTAAATTAGGACGTTGAGTCATGGTAGCACCTACCAATAAACCACCATTCGAACGACCGCTAATTGCTAAATAATCTGAAGAAGTATACTTGCTATCGATCAGGAATTCTGCTGCAGCGATGAAATCATCGAACACATTTTGTTTTTGCATTTGCGTACCTGCGTCGTGCCATTTTTTACCGTATTCTCCACCTCCTCTAAGGTTAGCTACAGCATATACTCCACCCATATCTAACCAAGCCGCATTTGTAATACTGAAAGAAGGTGTTAAACTGATATTGAAACCTCCGTATCCGTAAAGGATGGTTGGATTTTTACCGTTCATTTCAACTCCTTTTTTGTGGGTAATGATCATTGGTACTTTGGTACCGTCTTTTGAAGTATAAAATACTTGCTCACTTACATAGTCATCCGAATTGAAATCTACCTTTGGTTTTTTGTAAACCTCAGAAGTTCCATCTTTTGGGTTAAAGGCAAAGCTGGTTCCCGGTGTTTTGTAATTAGAGAAAGAGTAGTACAATACTTCAGCCTCTTTTTTACCTCCGAAACCACCTGCAGTTCCTAAACCTGGTAACTCAATTTCTCTAATTTCTTTCCCGTCGTAATCGTATTGTTTTACTTGAGAAACAGCATCTACCATATACTTGGTAAAGATGTATCCTGCTCCTGTAGAAACACTCAATACATTTTCTGTTTCTGGGATAAAGTCAACCCAGTTTTCGCTTGCTGGATGGTTGGCATTTACTGTAACCACTTTTTTATTTGGTGCTCCCATGTTGGTAACGATGTATAACAAAGAATCTCTGTTATCCATTACGTAAGAATCATTATCGAAATGATCTACCATGGTCACCAAAGGCGCATCTTTTACCGTCAAATCTTTCATGAACAATTTGTTTCCTGAAGTAGATTCTTGACAAGAGATGAATAGGTATCTGTCGTCTTCTGAAACCTCCGCTCCTACATATCTGTATTTCTCACCTTCGTTTCCTCCGAAAATCAATTGATCTTGCGCTTGCGGCGTACCTAGCTTGTGGTAGTACACTTTGTGGTGATCTGTCTTAGCAGAAAGTTCACTTCCTTTTGGCTTGTCGTAAGAAGAGTAGTAAAATCCTTCATTTCCTAACCAAGAAATACCGCTGAATTTCACATCAACAATTGTATCTTCTATAATATCTTTAGAAGCAACATCAATCACGATAACCTTACGCCAATCACTTCCGCCTTCTGAGATAGAATAGGCCAATTTCTCTCCGTTTTTAGAGAAACTTAAACCACCTAAAGACGTTGTTCCATCCTCACTAAATTTGTTAGGGTCTAAGAATAACTCGTCTTCTCCTTCTTCGTTTACTTTGTAGATTGCGTATTGATTTTGCAGTCCGTTATTCTTATAGTAATACGTGTTCTCACCTTCTTTAAACGGTGAACCAATTTTCTCGTAATTCCACAATTCTTCCAGACGTTTTTTGATTTTGTCTTTGAAAGGAATTTCGTTCAAGTAAGCAAAAGTGTGTTCATTTTGTGCTTTCACCCATTCCGCGGTTTCGGTACTCATATCATCCTCTAACCAACGGTAAGGATCTCTAACAGTTGTACCGAAATACGTATCGGCACTATCTACTTTTTTAGTTTCTGGATACTGCATAGATGATGTTTCTTCCTTAGGTTTTTCGGGTTGCTCACATGCAAATAGTGTAAGCAAGGCCAATGAACCTAGTAGTCTTTTCTTCATAATCATAAGTTTTATAGTCGGACTAAAATAAGCAAAGAAGTAAGAAGTGGAGGTGTAAAAAGGTTGAGTGGTTTATTTACTATCACGCGATGCTCTCTATAGTTTTCGGGACACACGATAGCTGAGGGATTTAATTAGACAAAGTATCTCCACAAAAATTAAACTCCTCTAAAAGTATATTTTCAATTTCTGAATTCGAACTATAATTATATGTACCATCCGGACTATACGTTTGAACATCAGTTGTACAATTGTTTACAGTATCAATTGTTAAATAAACATCCTCTTTTTTAGAAGATATCTTATAATATGCAACTTCCTTTTCTTCAGCTAAATACTCACCTGGGTATTCTACTATGCTAATTACTTTCACTTTGTATTTAGAAGATGAATCCTGCTCCTCAAGAATTTCTCTAATTTTATTTGCATTTACATCCTTTGTCCTCAGCATAGAGCAAGAATAAAGCATAATAAATACCAATAGCATTTTTATAAAGATTCTATACGGAATAATCTGTGATTTCAAGGTCATTGTTAAATGACGAAAATATACCAAAAAAAATCCCATTTTCTCCCCTCACTTCAGTACCTCATAAATTATCATCTTAAAATCAGGACAAGGCACGAGCCACTTCTGACTTATCACTAATCTCTCTGCACTATTTAATAAACCCATTCTTATCACTACTTTTGCGGCATGATAAATTTGGATAATCTTGGTGTTCACCTTCCTCAGGGGTATTTGTTTAACGAAATTAGTTTACAAATCAACAAAGGAGATAAAATCGGTTTGGTTGGAAAAAACGGAGCGGGTAAATCTACTTTATTGAAATTAATTGCGGGGTGGGACAAGCCTTCTGAAGGTAGAATTCACAAGCCCAAAGATTGTACAGTTGGTTTCTTAACACAGGATATAGAAATCGACACCAACAAAACGGTGTTTGATTACCTAAAGTTTTCCAATGAAACCTTAAATCATATCCGTACCAAATTAGACGATATTAATGACCAATTGACCACAAGAACGGATTACGAAAGTGATTCTTACTTGCAGTTGTTGGATGATTTGAACGATTACAATACGCAGTTCTCTTTACACGAAGGTTTTCAATGGGAAGAGAAAATCATG
>NZ_JBVCPV010000010.1:0-28583 GCF_057456495.1 Lishizhenia sp.
GGGAGGTGTAGGACCTCCCTTTTTTTTGCTCTATACTATTTGAAATTCAACTTAAAGTTTTATTTCTTCTTCTTCGTTGATGGGTTTTCTAAAGATGATTTGACCATCGATTAAATCCATAACAACATTTTGACTCGTATCAATTCGTCCTGCTAATATCTCTTTTGATAAAGCATTCAAGACTTTTTTCTGAATTACTCGCTTAATAGGTCTTGCTCCAAAGTGTGGATCGAAACCTGTATCGGCGATATAGTCAATAGCATCTTGTTTGAAAACAAGGTTGATATCGTTTTTCTGTAATCGCTCTTTTAATTGCATCAACTGTATATCAACGATACTAATTACATCAGCTTTAGATAAAGGAGTAAAGAGAATGGTTTCGTCAATTCTATTTAAAAACTCTGGACGAACACTGTGTTTTAAAAGGTTGAACACTTCGCGTTCTACTTGTTCCTTTGTTTCCTCTTCTGTACCTGGAACCATAGCATCAAACTTCTCTTGTATTATGTTAGACCCCATATTGGTTGTCATGATAATAATTGTATTCTTGAAGTTTACCAACCTACCTTTATTATCTGTTAATCGACCATCATCTAGTACTTGTAATAAGATGTTGAATACATCAGGGTGAGCTTTTTCTATCTCATCCAGCAATACGATAGAGTAGGGTTTTCTTCTTACGGCTTCAGTAAGTTGTCCACCTTCATCGTATCCAACGTAACCCGGAGGCGCTCCAACCAATCTACTCACACTGTGCTTTTCTTGGTATTCACTCATGTCAATACGCGTCATTGCTAACTCGTCGTTGAACATGAATTCGGCTAACGCTTTGGCTAACTCTGTTTTACCTACACCGGTTGTACCCATGAACAAGAAAGATCCAATTGGTTTGCGTTCGTCTTGTACACCCGCTCTACTGCGTCTTACAGCATCACTAACGGCTTCAACGGCTTCTGCCTGACCAACGACTCTTTTTCTTAATTCATCTTCTAATCTCAATAATTTTGAACGTTCAGACTCTAACATTTTTGAAACAGGAATTCCCGTCCATTTTGAAATAACATCGGCAATTTCAGAAACGTCAACTTCTTCTTTAATCATTTTAGAATCAGCTTGTAGTTCAGCCAATTTCTTTTTATTGTTCGCTAAGCTTTCTTCGGCTTCTTTAATACGACCGTATCTAATCTCGGCTACTTTTCCGTAATCACCACTACGCTCAGCTTGTTCTGCTTCTAGCTTAAATTTCTCAATGTCTTCTTTGGCTTGTTGGATATTGTCGATAATGTCTTTTTCCGACTTCCATTTCGCCATGAAATTATCTTTCTGCTCAGTAAGGTTGGCTAATTCGGCAGAGATAGATGCTAGTTTCTTTTCATCCTTCTCGCGCTTAATAGCCTCTCTTTCAATTTCAAGCTGCATAATACGTCTTTCAATCTCATCTAACTCTTCTGGTTTAGAATTGATTTCCATACGCAGTTTAGAAGCAGCCTCATCTATAAGGTCAATCGCTTTATCTGGTAAATGTCTATCAGATATATAGCGTTGAGAAAGTTCTACTGCAGAAATAATTGCAGCATCTTTAATCATAACCTTGTGGTGGTTTTCATATTTCTCCTTAATACCTCTTAAGATTGAAATAGCATCTTCTGTAGAAGGTTCATCTACCATTACAGTTTGGAAACGTCTTACTAACGCCTTGTCTTTTTCAAAGTATTTTTGGTATTCATTCAGTGTGGTAGCACCAACGGCTCTTAACTCACCTCTAGCTAAGGCAGGTTTTAGTATGTTGGCAGCATCCATGGCTCCTTCGCCACCTCCGGCACCTACCAAGGTATGTATCTCATCGATGAATAATATGATTTCTCCAGCGGATTTTGTTACCTCTTTGATTACTGATTTTAATCGTTCCTCAAATTCACCTTTGTATTTAGCTCCGGCAACCAAGGCACCCATATCTAAAGCATAAACTACCTTTGATTTTAAGTTTTCCGGAACGTCCCCAGAGATTATCCTGTGGGCAATACCTTCGGCAATGGCAGTTTTACCAACACCCGGCTCACCAATAAGAATAGGATTGTTTTTGGTTCTTCTGGTAAGAATTTGCAACACCCTTCTAATCTCATCATCTCTACCAATTACAGGGTCTAATTTCCCTTCTTTGGCCATTGCGTTAAGGTTGTTGGCAAATTTATCTAAGGACTTGTAAGTTCCTTCTTGACCTTGTGATTTCACACTGTCTCCATTTCTAAGATTCATGATTGCAGCTTTGAGTTCTTTTTTGGTAATTTTTTGATCCTTCATCAAGTTGGCCACTTGATCAGATCCTTCTAAAAGTCCCATGAACAAAATTTCTAAACTGAGAAATTCGTCTTTGAATTCATTCATGAGTTTAAATCCCGCAGTAACGGCTTTGTTGGCATTTTGACTTAAATACACTTGTCCGCCCGATACCTTAGGATAGGATTGAACAATTTGTTGATTCAATTGCTCAAATACTTTTGCATTTATATTGAGTTGCTGTAGAAGGAAAGGAAGAACATTTTCATCCACCTTAAACATGGAACTCAAAATATGCCCAGTTTCAATAGCTTGGTGTCCCAACTCTGTTGCCATTTGCTGAGCCCCACCTATAACTTCTTGGGTTTTTGTAGTTAATTTATTTATATCCATTGTGATGTTCTTTTTTCTCTCTTCTCGTCAAATTTGAATCCAAGTGATTACGAAGTGTGTTTTTCGGTAAATATGGCAGGGAAGTGTTGTAGAGGCTGACGTTTAGTCAGTTTATTTAAGTTAGATAAGACGATTTTACATACTTTTCAAATGATATATTTGCAATATGCGTCCAGAAGAAATTATGCGTCCTTTGAACTTGCCAAAAGTTCCTTTAAAACTTACTCGCAAAGAGGGAGTAGTTTACGTATGGGATGCTTTTCGAAAAAAGCAGTTGGTGCTCACACCAGAAGAGTGGGTAAGACAACATATTTTGCTGGCCATGGTGAACCACGCTGAATACCCCTTGCATTTAATAAGTGCAGAACACGCTTTAAATATAAATGGGTTAACACGCAGGTGTGACGGAGTTGTATTTAAAAATGGAAAACCAGCAATGATTGTGGAGTGTAAAGCTCCCCATATTGCCTTAGATGAAAAGGTGATGCACCAAGTTGCGCAATACAACTTTAAATTACAGGTAGATTACTTATTACTCACCAATGGTTTGCAAACTATAGTCTGTAAAATAAATTCCAAAGGGCAAAAGTTAGATTATATTCAAAACATTCCAAAGTTTTCAGAATTATAGAAGTACGAGTTCTTTACTTTATTTTTTGTAGAAATAGAGGAGGAGCAAAGGGAGTATAAAGAGATCAGCAACCACTGCAGAAACTAAGGTTATACTGATCATCAATCCCATGTAAACTGTTCCCAAGAAATCTGAGAATATCAGTAATAGAAAACCCGAACAAAGGATGATAGAGGTTAAAATGATAGCTCTTCCTGTACTTAAATAACTTCTTTTAAGTGCATACAAAACACTTCTTCCTTTGTTGAGTTCGAGTTTAAACTTACTCAAGAAATGAATAGTATCATCCACCGCAATACCAAAGGATATTGTATACACAATTGCCGTGGTTATTTTCAACTCAATTCCGAAATAACCCATTACTGCAGCAATAAGTACAAGGGGTAATATGTTGGGGATAATTGAAATGACGACCATCTTCAGATCCTTGAACAAAAAGCCCATAATTAGGGCTACAACAAGTGTTGCTAAGAGCAATCCTTTAACTAATGAGCCTGACAAGTAAGACATGTTTTTATCCAAAATATGGGCAGTACTGGCCAACTTGTATTCAAATTTAGAATCTGGAAATTCTTCATCTATAAATTCGAAAAATGCTTTGTTTCTACGCGTGGTTTCAATGTTTCCGAGGTCTGCTAAAGTACCCGAAATTCTAGTCATTTTTGAGGTACTGTCTATTAAGCGAGACAAGAGATGTGTTTTACTCTCGCTAACTTTTAATTGACGCCTGTAGCTATTAATGGTCTTTTGACGATTGGGAACTTTATAATAAGATGTATCACCGGCATGAGAAGATCTGTTGGCAATAGAAAGAACAAAGGGAAGGGATAATCTAATATTCACCCCATATTCTTGTTTTAAGTATTTATCTACCGCCGTGATTTCTTGCAATGCATCCTTTTCAAAAAAGTTGAAATTTGAGTGGGGAGCTTCTATGGCTAATTCAAAGGGACGAACACCTCCGAAAGTAGTATCGAGATAATTGAAGTTTTGCTTCATTACAGAGGAAGCTTTTAAATCATCCATCAAATAATTGTCTTGTTTTAAAAGAGAAGCTCCATAACCACAAATCAGTAAAAATAGAAGGGACGTAAGCGCTATCCATTTTCTGTTTTTAAGCGTGAATGCGAAAGATTTATGTAAAAGAGAATACCAATTTTTCCCACCAGCTTTTCTGTTTACTATGGGTGGTGTTTTTGTGTAGTAAAACAATATAGGTAGCAGTGAAAAAGTTAAAACAAAGGCTACAAAAACACCAATTCCTGTGGCCATTCCAAATTTTTGAACTGGTTTTACTTCTACCAAAAATAAACTGAAAAAACCTACTGCCGTGGTAAGAGAAGTGAGGAAAGTGGCTAATCCAACCTCGTTAAAGGTCGTTCGAATTGCTTTGTTTTTAGACATTCCCTGTCTGAGCAGTTCTATGTATTTGGATACAAAGTGAATAACATCAGACATGCCTACAACGAACATAATAGAAGGTAAAACGGTGAGTAGGATGTTAATGGGTTCATTGAGCAAAGACATAATTCCCAATATCCATATAAGGGAAAGTACGATGACCAGTAAGGGAAGGAGTAGGCCCCATAGAGAACGGAAAGCTAACCAAAGAACTATAATGATAAGCAAGACACTTAAAGCTAAGAAGAAACGGAGCTCAACCGTCATTGTATCTATGTAAAACTTTTGACCGATGACGCGGCCAGACATCCTAACTTTATCAAAAGTAAAGTTTTGTGCAATGCTGTCAATTTCACCATTAATTCTATCACTTTTGGCTTTACTCAGGTAATTTTGGTGCTGAACAAGAATAGCTACGGCTTTTCCATCCTTACTCACTAAACTATTGATTAACTCCTCATTTTCATAAATGTTTATAGAATCCTTTGGTAATAATGAATCTTTCCATCCGATGTAAGGACGTTGACTCGTTTTACCGTTTTTATAGATAAAAAATTCCTTTTCGTTACTAATCGCGCGGGTTGATTCTACAAGATCAAGCCTTTGAATACTCTTTCTAAAAGCTTCTAGTTTTTCTAGAAAGTTTAAATTGAAAATTCCGGCTTGGTTTTCTACAGAAATTAGAATGAAATCGTTGTCGGTAGAAAAGTTCTGACGATAATTATAGAAGTAGTCGGCCTCGCTATCATTTGCGGGAAAAAACTCTTCGAAGTTATAATTGAATTGGAGTTTTGTTGCTTGGTACGTGAATAAAACCGTTAGCAAAGCGATACAACCGCAAATAACAAAAGACAACTTTTTAAAGGAACTCGAGCCAACCTTTTTCATTTAATATTCGTTTGTGAAAACAACAAAGCTAAGGTTAAAATGTTTCAATTATAGTCTTAGTTATAGTAAATAAGATTTAACGAAGAAATAATTATATTTGTTCAAAAGAATAAAACAACCTTGATATAGATGAAAAAAATTACTCTAATTGCATCATTATTACTAACAACTGGTTTTGTAGGTGCTCAAATTAATCAATCAGATGAGCCTGCTGTAGGGGCATCGATGAATTTATATATTATTGATTCTGTTGCACCAGAATATGAAAATGTTACGGGAACAGGAGTAACATGGGATTACAGTACATACGGAGGTTATGGTGGAACGAATGTGAAAACACTGGAGAATTTAGACCCAGCTACAACAGCGCATGCTTCAACATATCCATCCTCTACTTCTGCACTTAGCTTGCAAGATGGACTTACACGTTTTACGAATTCAACTACTGCAGGAGCGAGTTCTCAAGGATTTGTTTTTAATGAGGTAACTTTTGGTGAAATGCGTTTAGTATTAAATGTAGATGAAGCTGAAATTGCAACTTACCCGATGAATGTTTCAGATCAAGTTGTTGATGCTTATGCAGGAACGTTGTACTACAGTTTTAATGGTATTCCTACAAGTTCTGCTACAACAGGAACTGTTACTACAACCTTTGACGGTGAAGGAACCTTAAAATTAGCCGACGGTAATGATTTTACGAATGTGAAGAGAGTTACTACGGTAGATACATCAGTTGCTACTATTGCTGCAATTGGTTCTACTTTAGAGTTAATTAGAAGACAGTATGATTACTACGATTATTCAACAAGTAATTTACCCGTTTTCAGTATCGTATACTTTAGAATTAAAATGCAAGGAGCTACGAATCCTTTATCTGAATCTAAAGTAGTTTTATCATCTATTTTGCCAACAGGTTTTGTAGGTGTTGAAAATACGGATTGTAAGACTTGTGAAACAAAGGTTTATCCTAACCCTGCAAACAACAACTTAAATGTAAGTGTTGAGGAAGACGCTAGAGTAAGTGTTTACTCTATGACGGGTCAAATGATTACTTCAAAAGATGTAAAGAAAGGAGCAACAACAAAGTTTGATGTTTCTGAATACAACCAAGGAGTTTATTTAGTGAAAATTGAAGGAACTAACCTACGTAAAGTAGAACGTGTGGTTATTCAGTAAGAAAAATATACTTAAAGATAAAGGGATGAAGTTTTTTCATCCCTTTTTTTATTTTTGATATTATGAAGAATTTTAGTGTTACGAGTACAAGTTTAACCAGTCAGATGAACAATAGACAAGTGTTCAATGATTTTGGTTTGTCGGGTGATAACTTATCACCTCAACTTTCAATTTCTGGAGTACCAGAGGGTACAGGAAGTTTTGTAATTATTTGTCATGATGCGGATGCACCAACTCCTTCAGGCTGGTGGCATTGGTGTGCATTTAATATTCCAAGTAATTGTGTAGAGATTGAGGAGGGGGGAACAAACCTCCCAGAGAGCCTAGTTGAGACAAAAAATGATTTTGGATCATATGGTTATGGCGGTGCTTGTCCACCTCAAGGGCATGGAGATCATGCCTATAATTTTACCGTTTATGCAATAAAAGAAAGAGAACTGAATTTAGATAAAGAAACGACGCCAGCAATGGTTATGTTTATGATAAAGGACAGCATCTTGGCTAAGGCTAGCCTGGTGAGTTATTTTGGAAGATAATTTTTCTAATGCGTGCAATAAGTAATAGTTGGAAACGTTTTTAAAGAAAGAACCAAAAACACATCGCGTATGTTAAACAGATACAATTCCACTATTGCTCCAAGGTCTAAGGAGTTGAAACAAGGACCAAGTAAAGAATGTCTAGAGTTTATTCTGAACTATAGCAAAAGCACAGAGCTTAAGAAAAGTAAAAAAGAAGGATTAGTTTTATTTTTAAACTAATAAAAAAGGAGGCTAAATTTAGCCTCCTTTTTTTGTTTATTGTTTTACTAATCGTTTTGTAATTTTTTGATTGTTGACCAAGAGTTCAACTAAATAAATTCCTTTCTGATAACTACTGATATCAATGGTGCTACCTTGCTCATAATTATCAATCGTCTGTATTAGTTTACCTTCTACACTGTAAATGTTTACTTTGGTTTGTAAAGGTGCTCCATAAAGTGTAATTGATTCAGAACTTGGATTTGGAGCCAGGGTTATTTGTGGTTCTAATTCTTCATTGTCTACACCAACATTACTTTTAATGTTAATACAGTAGTCTTCTACTTCACCCCAAAAGTTTTGCCCGTAACAAGGAGTTGCTGTAGCTGAACTTCCAAAAATCATAAATCTTACTCGGGTTCTCCCTAAAACAGCATCTGTAGGTATCGTTACATTTTGGGTAACCTGCAAATTACTTGAGAAATCTAGCACTAATTCTGAATCTTCGAATGTACCATTTTGGTTCCAATCTATCCAAGCTAATAAATCATCAGTGAATGCTCCTCCAGCGTATCCGGGTTTGATAGAAAACGGATAAGTGTTCCCTGGGTGAAGTGTTACTCCAGTGTTTTCAGTTGGTCTATATCCGTCGTTATCTCCTGAGGTTAAACTGTAGGTATTGATTACAACTTTATCTATCCACTCGTATTGCGTGTTTCCATTATCCACAGCACAATAAATCATGTCTGTACAAGCTCCACAACCTGAAGTTTCAAATTGTTCGATGGCAGAATTTGCAGAATTACTATCTGCACATGTGGTACTCATTTGAACATCGTAAACTGTACAGCTATCAAGTCCTGTCAATGAGTAGGGGGAGCTGACATTGTTTACTGTTGTCCAAGCTCCTGTACCTTCCATCGCATATTCTAATGTATAGTCAGTTCCAACGGTAACGGATGGCCAAGTAATACTGACATTATTATCTCCTAGAACATCTATCATAGCTTCTGGAGCATCACAACATCCATCGGTTGTAAAGTAAAGCGTATCCGAGTAGTTACTCAAATTTCCAGAACAATTTCCTGCAAATCTTACCAAGTAGCTGGTACAGTAGTTTAAATTGTTAAGGGTGACATTGCTTCCCGTAAAAGCAACAGAATCCCAAGTAGATGTTCCTTGTTCTTGGATGTATATAAAATTGTCCGGACTAAAACTTCCTACGTTAAATTCAGCATTACCACCAACATTACTAACAAGAGAAGAGTTATATGGAGCAATACAACCACTACCACAATTTGCCATAATTTGAAGGATCATGCTGTTTACATTCATTCGCCCTCCCGTAACACAATCGTTGGCGAGAGAAGCAACAGGGTCTACCGAATTTAATAAGTTTAAGCGAACATAATCTGCCCCGGATTGTGGGTTGTTAGCGTAGATTGCCGCAAAAGAGGGGCAAGGAGCAGAATAGGCGAGGGCTATTGCACCGGCCACACAAGGAGAAGCAAAACTTGTTCCGGATGTAGTGGTGTAACTATTTGTTCCAGAAGGTAATAATACATTTTCTCCCGGCGCTGCTAAATCTATGGTAGTAGCTCCATATCCAGAGAAGGTTCTCTGATCATTGTGATTTGTAGCTGTTACAGAAATCATGTAATTAGATCCGCAGGCAGTAGGCATGTCTCCACCTGTATCTACATTGAAATTTTGATTTGTAGTTGCACCACAGTTTAATATTCCATGTATCCCCAATGTGTCATAATAAGCACACCACAAAGGGTAATTGGCTGGATCTGCACCATCAATTCCCCAAGAAGCGTTGGTTGAAACCACAAAAGCACCCGTAGCACCTGCTGTTTGGTTGTATAATTTTCTTTGAGTTAAGGGATAGTCATAGGCAGAAATAACACTTGATTCTGACATATTGAATCCTGAGATTAACATCATCTGTACTGTATGATTTACCCCTGTAGAACCAATTCCATTGTCTGCTGAAGCACCGATCATTCCCATTACTGCTGTACCATGGTTACCTGAAGAATGAGTGTCTGAATTCAAATTTACATTCCATCCATTGATATCATCGATATACCCGTTTCCGTCATCATCAATATTGTTGTTTGGAATTTCGTGAGGGTTATGGTAGATGTTATTTACTAAATCAGGATGATTCATATTCGCACCTCCTCCTTCTAAAACACATACCACGATGGTATCTCCAGAAGCCGTTAAACCTCCAGTAGTGATATCCCAAGCGTCTGGAGTATCTATATCATTGTCTACAGTACCACCAGTTTGTCCTGTATTTTTGTGGTGCCATGTACTGGCAAAAGATGGATCTGTTGGAATAGTTTCTCTTTCCTTAATGAAGTGATTGTTTTGTAGGTTGATAACACCTTTACACGCTCTTACTTTAGCCATTGCCTGCGCATTAGAAATTGTTGCATCCGGCCAAACTAGTAAGTAAATACTCATGTTTTTGGACAGCAAACTCATGTCGGTTTGGGTGAGGCCTTGTTGACTTAATTCGTTTTGAAAGCTGTTAAGGTTGGTGTTTGGTTGGAGTTGAACGAGTAGTTGTTGTTGCTCGAAAGGCTTTTCTTGAGCCTGAGCTAAAAACAAAAGCGAACAACTCACAATAAGGGATATTACAAATTTCATAGGGTTTACATTTTGCAGTATAAATTTAAGGATAAAAAAGTGGGGAATAAATATTAATGTTTACTTTTGTTTAGATTTAATCTAAATAAAATGAAGTTAGAACATCAAGAGCGCACATCCTTACTACCAAATCAAGTATTTACTGTGGAAGCGACTGATTTTTCTATTTGCTGTGGTAAGAAAAAATGTTGTAAGAAGTATAAAAAGAAGGGTAAGCCGTGTAAGAGCTGTCCAAAGTTTTAAAACTCAAACATTTTTCTTTCGTCTAAATTTGGCAGGTAACATTTCTGTTTGCTCAGCTTTAGTCTGTGCTTAGCAATCCAATTATAGACGAAATCGCGTATTGGTTTAGGTACGAACAAAGCGATTGCACATAGATTTACAGGAAACTTTAGATGCATAGCTAATCGTAAAACTGCGCTCGATTTACTGTATAGTTTATCTTCAGTTAAGGTATAAATCGTTGATAAATCTGAAAGATCGATATTGTAAATCTCTAGATCGCTTTTCGCTTTTGATGATTGAAGCGGAATAAACTTATAATTGTTATGTTTTCTGTTTTTAAGAATAAAAGCAACGGAAGCATTGCAAAAACCACAATCTCCATCATAATATATTCGCGTATTTTCCACTTGATAAAGGTACTTAAAAAGCCTTTAAACTAAGTGCTAAAGTCCCTTTTTGTAGAGCAAGTAACTATGCGTTTTTACAGGAAGCTCTAGGTTTTTAAAATGTAAAGCAAGTTTTGCTCGATGATGGGAGCTGTGTTGTAGCAAATCAAAAATTAAATCTTCGATAGCATAGTTTTGAAAATTACCTAAAGTATCTTCTATGGTGTAATGACTTTGTTCATTATCTAATATAGATTGCGTTCTTATGTAATTATCGTGATGAAGCGCTTCAAAATCATAAATGGCAAAACGATCCCATAATTCTGATTCATGTTCTTCGGCCAGTAAGGATTGGTTAAGTTGGTGGTGATAGTTGATGATATGCGACATTTCTTTTTTGATCGCGCCATTGATAAAATCATCGTGTAAACAAATATGGCGTGACCAATCAAGGTTACACGCCATATCGTATGCTAATTTATCTTTTAAAAAGGACTTCAAATCGCTAAGATTAAAGTGCTTTTAATTTGTTGATTGTTGCATTTGGATCTTCAGAGTTGAAAACAAAGCTACCCGCTACCAATACATCGGCACCTGCTTTGATTAATGCTCCGGCATTGTCTGCATTTACACCACCATCTACCTCGATAACAGCGTGAGAACCTCTTTTGTGAATCAGGTTAGACAATTGCTCTACCTTCCAAATGGCATTTTCAATGAATTTCTGTCCACCAAACCCAGGGTTTACAGACATGATTAACGCCAAATCGATTTCTTCGATTACATTTTCCAATACTTCAATTGGTGTGTGTGGGTTCAAGGCAACACCGGCTTTCATACCTGCTGCTTTGATGGCCTGTATTGTTCTGTGAAGGTGCGTACAAGCTTCGTAATGTACCGTTAAAATTTCAGCCCCTGCCTCTTTAAATTCTTGGATATACTGATCCGGATTATCTATCATTAAGTGTACGTCCAATGGTTTTTTAGCGTGTTTGTGAATCGCTTTCATCACTGGGAAACCAAAAGAAATGTTGGGTACAAAAGAACCATCCATAATGTCAATGTGGAAATAATCAGCGTTTCCATCATTAATCATTTCAACATCTCTTTGAATGTTTGCGAAATCACATGATAATACTGAAGGAGCAATTTTATGAGCCATATCTGTTTTTAATTTGATACAAAGATAGGCTTTATTTGATTTTTTTAGGGATGCAAACTTTACTTTTCGAGATGAATTTAAGCTTGTAAGTTCAAACAGGGGGAGAAACGGTAGCTGGCTTAGCGGAAATTTAGTAGCACTTATGAAAAACAACGACCAACGGAAGTTGCTTTTACATTTAGTGATACTTAATAGGCCGTGAAGACACTTTAGTGGATGACCCGGTGCCAGGTTTTTAATTCTCTTATTAAAAGTGTGGCAGTTTGCCTTAAAAGTAAAGTGTTTAACTCTTTGTTTATTAGTGTGCTACGTTTTGTAATTGAGATGACTAGAGAAGGAGGTAACTCTAGGGCTTATTTTCATGGAAAACTAACCTTAAAATATTATCTTTGCTCCCCGATAAAAGAGAAAAATTATGTTTGATAATCTTACCGAGAAGTTTGAAAGAGCGTTTAAAGTATTAAAAGGACAAGGACAAATTACCGAAATTAACGTTGCGGAGACCTTAAAAGAGGTGCGTAGAGCGTTATTAGATGCCGATGTTAACTTTAAAACTGCTAAGGAATTTACAAATACTGTAAAGGAAAAAGCTTTAGGTAGAGATGTATTAACGGCGGTTTCTCCAGGACAATTAATGACGAAAATTCTTCACGAAGAATTAGTTAATTTAATGGGTGGAGAAGAAGTAGAATTAAAATACCAAGGTAATCCAGGTATTATTTTGATGTCGGGTCTACAAGGATCTGGTAAAACTACTTTCTCTGGTAAATTAGCCAACTTTTTAAAGAGTAAAAAAGGTAAGAATCCTTTATTGGTTGCCTGTGATGTTTACCGTCCGGCAGCGATTGACCAGTTGCACGTTTTAGGTGAGCAATTGGGTGTTGAAGTTTACTCGAACAAAGAAGAAAAGAATCCTGTAAAAATTGCTGAAGCAGCGATTCAGCATGCAAAAAGTAAAGGATTTAATGTAGTTATCGTCGATACAGCGGGTCGTTTAGCGATAGACGAGCAGATGATGAATGAGATCTCTGATGTTAAGGAAGCGATTAAGCCTACAGAGACTTTATTTGTTGTGGATTCGATGACAGGGCAAGATGCTGTGAATACGGCAAAAGCCTTTAACGAAAGAATAGATTTTGACGGAGTTGTTTTAACGAAGTTAGATGGTGATACGCGAGGTGGAGCTGCCTTAACCATTAAAACTGTTGTAGATAAGCCAATTAAGTTTGTAGGTACGGGAGAGAAAATGGAAGCATTGGATGTTTTCTACCCGAAACGTATGGCAGATCGTATCCTTGGAATGGGAGACGTTGTTTCTTTGGTTGAAAGAGCACAGGAGCAGTTTGACGAAGAGGAAGCTAGAAAACTTCAGAAGAAAATTCAAAAGAACCAGTTCGACTTTAACGATTTCTTAGGTCAGTTACAACAGATCAAAAAGATGGGTAACGTTAAAGACTTGATGGGGATGATTCCTGGAATGGGGAAAGCTTTGAAGGGGGTTGAAATAGAGGATGATGCCTTTAAACACATAGAAGCAATTATCTTGTCTATGAGTCCTGAAGAAAGAGAAAACCCAGCTGTGATTAACGGATCTAGAAAGAAACGTATTGCCAAAGGATCAGGTACAAATATCCAGGAAGTGAACAAATTATTGAAGCAGTTCCAGGATACGCGTAAGATGATGAAGATGATGAGTAACAAGAAGAACATGATGAGCATGATGAAGCAAATGAAAGGTATGCGTGGAGGTATGCCGGGAATGTAATTCTTGTTTTTAATAGTATTGAAAAGTCCTGTACACAAGTGCAGGACTTTTTTTTGTTTGGTGATTTTTGTAACTTCTAAGCACTAAAATCAACCTTATGAAAAACCTAACAATTAAACATTGGGCGGAAGACGATAGACCGCGAGAGAAAATGATGCTGAAAGGCAGAGGTGTTTTGAGTAATGCAGAGCTCATCGCTATTTTAATCGGTTCCGGTTCTCGTCAGAAAAGCGCCGTAGAATTAGCTCAAGAAATACTTAACTCCTCACAAAACTGTTTACATCAGCTTTCTAAATTAACGATAGAAGAACTCCTACGTTTTAAAGGAATTGGAAGGGCAAAAGCCATCAATATTTTAGCCGCTTTAGAATTGGGAAGAAGGCGAAAGAGTGAGGAAATAGTAGAGCTGGTACAGGTGAATAATAGTAGAAAAGCTTACGAACAAGTGGCCCCGTATTTAATAGATTTAGAGCATGAAGAGTTTTATGTTATAGCCTTGAACCGATCCAACAAAGTAATCAAATTACAATGTGTATCGAAGGGTGGTAGAAGTGGAACGGTAGCTGACGGTAAAGTGATCTTTAAGTTCTTGGTGGACCACAATGCTACAGGGGCTATTTTTGCACATAATCACCCTTCCGGAAATTTGAAGCCAAGTCACGAAGATATACGTATGACCAAACGTTTGGTAGAGTTTGGTAGACTGATTGATTTAGAAATACTAGATCATTTAATTATTGCCAACAATAGTTATACTTCAATGATGGATGATGGCTTCATATAATTGACATCAGATGGCCTAATTAACTGAGATTTCCTTATTTTTGGTCGCGTATGAAAAAGAAAGTAGTTACCATAATCGGAGCACGTCCGCAGATTATTAAATCTTCGGCTATTAATAGAGCAATTCGAGAAAAGTTTGCTGATCAATTGGAAGAAATCATTGTACATACAGGTCAACATTACGACGAAAATATGTCCAATGTATTCTTTGGAGAGATGAATATTGCGGCTCCAAACTACAACCTAGCTATAGGTTCTGGTTCTCATGGTGTACAAACTGCAGATATGTTAAAGGGGATAGAAGAAATACTTATCAAAGAGAATCCTGATGCTCTTTTAGTATACGGAGATACCAATTCAACTTTAGCAGGGGCAACCGCTGCAAGTAAAATGGGGATTCCCGTAATACACGTAGAAGCTGGGTTACGTTCGTACAATAAGGCTATGCCCGAAGAAATTAACCGTGTAGTTTGTGACCACCTTTCTACCTTATTGTTTTCACCAACAGATAGTGGAGTAGAAAATTTGGTAAAGGAAGGTTTTGATGCTGAAGCAAAAATGCCATTTACCGCAGATAACCCAAAGGTGTTTAAATGCGGTGACGTGATGTACGACAACAGTATGTATTTCGCTGAATTGGCAAAGGAAAAAGCTACAGTGTTGAAGGAGCACAACTTAGTACCCGGTACATTTGTGCTGTGTACGATACACAGACCCTCTAACACAGACAGTCCCGAAAGACTTACCGCAATCTTTGAAGCTTTATTAGAGGTTGCTCACCATGGAAAAGAGGTGGTTTTACCCTTGCATCCAAGAACACGTAAAATGTTGGCAACAAGTCTTAGACCAGATGTCTTGGAAGAGGTGGAAAATACAGATACCTTAAAGATTATTGATCCAGTATCTTTCTTTAATATTACTGCTTTAGAGCAAAACTGTTTGTTTGTGATTACAGATAGTGGAGGCTTACAGAAGGAAGCTTTCTTCTTTAATAAACCCTGTGTAGTTTTGAGAAAAGAAACAGAGTGGGTAGAGATAGTGGAAAATGGAAATGCTGTTTTGGCCGATGCAGATCCTAAAAAAATAAAAGAAGCAGCCTTTCGTTTTATGGAAGGTGTTGATATGGAATTTCCTTCTTTTTATGGAGATGGTCATGCAGCAGAATTTATTTGTAAAGAAATAATAGCGTTGAATTGATAACCATATATTCGGATAGTATAACTGAGCGCTTGTTGTTCGTATTAGCCTTTATTTTTGAAGATAGAGGAGTGGACTATGAAGTAATCAATGATTTTAAGAAATATCAGGCTATGGAAGGTCCAAAAGTCTGTTACTCTGATTATCCGGATGCAGAAGGTTTTCAAATCTATCCTTCTAAACTACTACTAGAGGAAAGTATAGATGAACAAATAGAACAGAAAATAGATTATGTTGAATGGCAAGGTATTCAGGTCTTTTCTTTTGAAGGAGTTCCTGATCTTCTGGCCTCTATCTTTTATTTTATTTCAGATTACACCAATCAAATTAACAAGGAAAGAGATGAGCATAACAGAGCTTTAGGTTCGCTTTCTTTGGCTGCGCAATACCAATTGAACGACAAGTTAATCGCCGAACGTTGGAGCGAAGCGTTTCTGGATCTACTCCTAAAAAATGGTTTTGAATTTACGGTTCAAAAACTCTCTTTTAAATGGATTCCCAGTTTTGATATAGACAATACTTTTGCTTACAAGCTAAAGGATGGATTGCGTTCTTACTTGAGTAGAATTAAAGACCTTGTAAAACAGGATAGAAGGCGTAAAATTGAACGTGAATACGTTTTGAGTGGGGATAAGAAAGATCCCTACGATACTTTTGATTATATCGTTGGACTTAAGGAATACGGTGTAAACCCTATTGTTTTTTATCTTTTGGGTGACTATGGTAAGTACGATAGAAATATTGCATGGAATGATATTCGCCACCAACGCCATATCCGAAATTTGAGTAGGGAAGTGGAGGTGTATTTACATCCGAGCTATAAGAGTAATTATGAGTTTTCTCAGTTGATGGAAGAAAAGCGTAGACTCGAAACAATAATTCTCAAAGAGGTAGAAAGATCGCGTCAACATTTTTTAAAATTGGTTGTTCCCTACACCTATAATCAAATGATGAAAGCGGGTTTTAAACACGATTATTCAACGGGTTATGCAGATCTCTATGGTTTTCGACTGGGCACAGCGCGTCCTGTTCATTTCTTTGATCTAAAAAAGAATTATCAAAGCGAATTAGTTTTGCATAGCATTGCATATATGGATGGAACCCTGAATCAATATTTAGGGTTTACAATTCCTGAAGCCAAATTAGTGGTGCAACAATTATTCGAAGAGTGTAAGCGTTATGGAGGCGAATTTATTTCGCTCTGGCACAACGAAACCTTGGGTGATTACGGAATTTGGAAAGGATGGAGAGAGGTTCACGATTTAATGATAGAATTAAATAAAGATGCATAAGACGCTATTAAAAGTTATCAGCTCAGATATATCCTTGGATTACACTTCAAAATGTGTTTTTGTTGGGAGTTGTTTTTCTGAAAATATATCACAGCGCATGAAACAAGCAGGTTTAATGGCAGAAAGCAATCCGCTGGGCGTGTTGTTTAATCCTATTTCTGTAGCCAATGCATTGAACAATCATGACGTGATTCTTACTCAAAATGCCTTCTTAAAAAAGGACAATATTTTTCTCAATTGGCATGCAAATTCAAAGGTTTATGGCGTTGATGATTTGGAAGTGTTTCAAGAAGAATTAAAATTGAATTTACAGGAATTCAAAGAAAAATTGAGTTCTGCAGATGTGCTTTTTGTAACCTTAGGAAGTGCTTTTGTATATAGATTTTTGGAGGATGATATACGCGTGGCTAACTGTCATAAAGTTCCACAAAAGAAATTCAATAAAGAGTTCTTGAGTGTGTCTGAGATGCTTGTTGTTTGGAAGGAAGTTCTCAATCATTTACATACCATGAACCCTAAATTGAAAGTCGTTTTTACAGTGAGTCCTGTAAGGCATGTGAAAGATGGCTTGGTGGAAAATAACAGGAGTAAAGCTCGTCTTTTTGAATTGATCAGTAGGTTAGAGCAGGAGGGAGCTTATTATTTTCCTGCTTATGAATTAGTAATGGACGAGTGCAGAGATTATGCTTATTTCGAAGCGGATGGAGTGCATCCTAATGCTTTTGCCATAGATAGAGTTTGGGAATATTTCTGTGCCACTTATTTTAGCACAGAAACGCAGGGTATTATGAAACAGTATTTAGGGTTTCAAAGCTTTTTCAGGCATAAATCATTACATCCCGAGAGCGTTAGTAGTCTTAAAGCTATGCAACAACAAAAAGAAAAATATGCGGACTTCTTGGAAAAGCATCCGTTTATCAATACAAAAGAATAACAGTAATTATAATTCATAAAAAAAGCCCCGATAAACATCGGGGCTTTTTGTTGTGTTGTTGTTTGTTAGTAATATCCGTAGTATCTAGAATTTTCGTCTAACTCACTTGATGCTCTCGGGTGATCTTTCAATTCGAAAGCTTCTATTAACTTTTGCATCTGCTTATCTAATTCCACTGTTTCGAGTAGTTTTCTCGATTCTGTATACACTGGGAAAGCCTTCACGCCATTCGTGTTTTTAATCTCAGGTGTATCCTTGTCTTTTTTCTTCTCGAAATTAGCAATGGTATAAGATTTAATGTACCATTCATCTTTGTTCCAACCTGTTTTTTCTGATGTTTTGAAAAAGTAAGTTGTGTAAGATTTACCTTCAAATTCAAAATCTCTTTGTTCTAAGAAGGTAATGGTATCATTTTCTGGTTTGTATCCTCCATTTTTAAAGGCAAATGACTCAAGAATAGACTTTTGGTTTTTGTATTCTTCAGGGAACAAATCTAAACGATTAACCTCCATTAAAGCTTGGTACAGGTTGTAACGCTTATTGATGTCTTTTGCGTATTCTTCCAAAAGTTCAGTATCTACTTCGTCGTTATATTTTGCCTGTAGTGCAATGTAAGTTGTAATTACCTTATGGTCATCTAAACTTAAAAGTCGCTCAAAGAAAACTTTCATGTTTTTCTCATTTCTGAAAGGGAAGAGTAATACAATGTATTGTTCTAATTCAGAAAGTTCTCTCTTCGTGTTGTAGTTAGAACTGTAACCACCGTATCCACCATAGTATGAATTACTGTTGTTGTTGTTCTTTTTTGCCAACTGTCTTTTCAGCTCTATTCGTGCGTCATTTAACATTTGATTTCTGTACTTCTTAACGCTTTTCGTTTTCATAATTCCCTCTGTTCTAAGGTCAGTAAGTAAGCCGAAAATTGGTTTTCTGTACTCATCAATAGATTGGTAATCCATTAAACTTGGGAATAATTCTGCAGCTAACTCTAAAGTATCGTAGTAAGAAGAGAATACATAATTGATTCCTGAAGAATATGCAGATAAAGGTATGTCGTTACTCAAGAGCTCCATCATTTGTTCGGTCGCATCCTTCGTACGTTGTCTAGCAAAGAATCTCAAAATATCCGTTTGAATTTCTGAGTTTTCGTATGATTTATCGTATAAATCAACCAAGTAAGGGATTACAGTTTCATCCTCTTCCCAGAAAGATCCGATTCTGTAAATGAACTTTTCTTTCAAGAATTTTTTGTCATCCGGGAAATCAAAATGATCTACAAAAGCCTTCAAAGAATCAATATCCTCTTTCGTAAAGATTAAACTTCCGTATGACTCTAAGACAATAGAATCATTGGCACGTAAAGCAGCAAAGAATTCATCTGTTTTATCTTCAAAAATATCTCTACCAATTAAGGTGTCGGCAGGTTTGAAATTATCGAAGAATTCATCAATAAATTTGTTGCTTGCCATTGAGGTGTCTATAGTAGCTTCAAGTCTGTATTTAACACCGTGCTTGATAACATTTTTTACCTTAATGGCTTTACTACATGCCGTATCAGAGATCACCATCACGTGGTAAGGATTTCCATGTTCTATACCTCTTTCTTTAAAGCTTAAAATGTAATCATCTTCATAATATCTTTCATAATAATTCCAAATACTATCAGCGTTGTAGTACATTTCGTAGTCATGGTAACGCACCATGTTTACGCTTATCTTATCACCGTTTTCTGTGATGTACTTATTTGATTTGTAAAATTCTTCGTAAGGTTCTTTTTTATCGTCATCATCATCGTCGGCAAAACGGTTAAGGTTGGTGTTCCATTTTTTAGACATATCCAAGAAAGAAACCGTAGAGAAGTGAACAAAAGTGTCAACCATAGGTTTGTAAACACCTTCGTATTGCACAGGAGATAAGTTAAAGCTGTTGAAGTACGTTTCTGCGGTTGCATCATCCTTGGTTTTGATACCGATAAGGTAGAAATACATTCCTTGTTTAAGGGTCATTAAATGTAACTTTACATCTGATGCACTATCTATTTGAGCACTAGAGCGCAAAGTTCTACTATATCTTAATGTTCCAAAATCGCTATACGTAGCATCACCATAAACTTCTAAGTCTTCGTAAAAACGCTTTTGAATTTGTTTTAACTCAAAAGTGTCTACCTCAAACAAACGCGTATCGTTTAATTGTACTCGTTTCATAAAGTAGTAATCGTCTGTTGCAGAATTGTAAGCCTCAAGCTCTCTGTTTCCTGCATTTTTCATGTTAACGAAGCTGTAGTTATTGGGAACTTGGAAAGAGAAATCTTTGTACACACTGTTCAAAGTCACCATGTCATTATTACTCACATCTTTAAACTTAAGACTGGCAAATAACTGGTCACCATATTGCTGTGCAAAAGTCTTTTTTCCAGACAATTTGAAAATGATAACCTCCATAGGAGTTACGTAAATCTGGTAATGCTGATAATCACCATTTTTAAGTTTGTTTTTCACTTCAATCCCAGACCAAGGACCATTTGTGATGTCCTTTTTCTCTTCAATATCACCAGGGATATTTTCAAACAATAGATCACGAATCACTTCTAAATCTATGTTCTGATCATTTTTCAGGAATTGTTTAGTACTAATTCTAGTAATGGTAACAAATGCTCCATTCGTTAAATCTGTAGAAATGTAATTTGTAATGTTTTCCTGACTACCTAAGTTGAATAATTTGTCTGGAAGGTTAATTGTAAAGTATTCGTCATCTACCGTTTGAGGCGTGTACGTTTGCTCAATAAACAGTTCTTCTAATTTTTCCTGTTCATTTTCCGCTACTTCAGTTCGGTCAGAGGTGTAAGCTTTTACAGTATACCCTAAACCTCTCAATAGTTTAATCACACCTTCTTCTCCCGGTAAGTGAGCGGCACCAATTGCAGAAAATACAGAACCCGTCTTCATTATGCTATCCATAACCTCAACCATGTTGTGGTTTCTTTTGTAAAGCATATAGTCCATGTAGTGATCCGTGTGTAAACCTCTGTCTAAAGAATCTAACAGACTAATATTACGAGTACGGTAAGCCTCTTGCATGATGCTGTAGTAGTTATCATCTACTAAAAGTTTTTGCAACCAAACCTCGGGCTTGTCTTTTCTTGAATTCTCAGCGGCAATATCTACCAACATTTGAGATTCATCCAAGTCTTCTAAGGCAACGATGGTCTTATTTTGTTTTTTACCAGCTTGGTAAATGAACATGTCCAAATACGTATCCTCTTGGAAGTCTTGTCTTTGGCTACTCGAACGGTAAAGAATACCATTCAATAAGTTATTGTCGAAAGACATTAAATTACCTACCAGTTCCTTCTTTGGGTTATCCACTGAGAATCCGTCTTTATAGAATCCAGATTGACGATATCCCCATGGGCTATAGTAATTGGAATAATATCCATCTTCGTTGTAATGTTCTAACCAAGTGGAGGGGTCGGTTTCTAGTGCTACCATATCAGCACCGTTTAATGCCTCAAAAAAGACATCATCTAAACGGAAGGCGATTTTTGCACTCACGTGCATGGTACCGTAGAGGTAGGAGTTTTTTTCTAAACCATTTCCAGAAATTTCCCAAAGCAAACTTTTTTCTTCAGGAAGTTCTTGGGCATTTAGCCCCAAGGAAAGCATAGAAACAAAAGCAATAAGTTTTAATTTCATTTGAGCAGTTATTTAAAGAATTTGATCGATTATTTGAGCGATTTCTCTAACTCTATAATACTTGTTTCTCTAAATGTAACAAAGGAATTTAAATCTTAACAGTTTTTACCGGTGTAAACAGGACAATTGTGGAATAAAGGGAAGTATTCTTGAAAACTTTATCAGTTTTTAACAGATTTTTGTTGAGTTTAATCCATCTTCCAACTTGTGAAAAGTGAAAAGGAAGTTATATTTGCAAGCTGTATTTCGGGATGTAGCTTAGTCCGGTTAAAGTGCGCGTCTGGGGGGCGCGAGATCGGAGGTTCGAATCCTCTCATCCCGACAACTGATTTATTACGAATGTTAATGTCCGCAAGTACGGACATTTTTTCTTTTTAATATGAAAACAAAATTATTTCTACTGAGTGTATTCATTGCACCATTAACAATGCTGGCGCAGAATATTATTGATACCATTCCATCTGAAAACGGGGATGTAGTAATGTACGATGATAGAACCTGGGAATACCTAGAAGATTTGAATTTTGATGGAGTATTGAATGAAGAGATTTACAGTATGTTCTGTGAAGATTCAACCTATAACTTCATTCAGACCTGGGATAATGAAGTGTGCTATACTTCAAATAAAAAAAACGATCCTTCCAAAATTAAAGATACAATTTGGACGTGTGTTTTAGATTCTTCATACAATACTTTTGTAATGCCTTTTGATGGTAAAATCACCTCTCGTTATGGGTACAGAAGAGGACGTTACCACAATGGAATTGATATCGATTTAGTAACCGGAGATACTGTTTATGCAGCTTTTGATGGAAAAGTTAGATATGCAAAATACAACCCTGAAGGTTTTGGGAATTTGGTAATTATTCGTCATTACAACGGATTAGAAACCTTTTATGCTCACTTATCAAAACATTTGGTTGCTCCCAATACATGGGTGAAAGCAGGGGAACCTATAGGTTTAGGTGGGAATACTGGACATTCATACGGTTCTCATTTACATTTTGAGGTGAGATTTTTTGATGCTCCAATGAACCCTGAGGAAATTATTGACTTTAAAAACAAAGTGGTAAGAGATCAAAACTTATTTATCTATGGTTCTTTGTTTAGACCCGGTGCTTCACCTTCGTATTTAGCGGATTCTGATTTAAATATAAACGGAGAAACTAAAAAATACCACAGAATTAGATCGGGAGATACATTAGGTCACCTAGCAAGGAAATATCACACTTCAGTGAGTACTTTATGTAGGTTAAATGGTATTCGACCAACTACTACCTTAAAAATTGGTAGGTCATTACGAGTAAGGTAAGTTAACTTCCCATTATTTATCTCAACGTATTTTTAGCGCTAGAACCTTAGTCCTTGTTAAACCTCGTTGCATTTTATTTCTGCGATGTTAGGGAGTTCTTTATCGAAACTATTTGTACCCGCAAATGGAAGGTGAGCATTGATGTTTTTTGGAATTTCATTGTGGTGGTTAGGATTATATTCCACAATTTTAAATTGTTCATCGCATTCATCGTTTAATCCTCGGAATTGGAAGAAAACAAGTGGTACTTATGAAAATATTTACTATTTTCCACCATCTGATTAATAAAATCGGGCGTAAAAGTAGAGGTGTAAATCCTTGATTATTACGAAATGAAAGTGGTTTTTATTGGGTGAAAGGGTATAGAAAATAATACCGCTATCAATAGAAATTACTGCTTCCAATTTAACACATATATATGAAAAAGAAAGTTAATTGCATTTTGCTGATTGATGACGATGAGCCAACAAATTATCTTCACCAAATTTTGTTGGAAGACATGGATATTGCGGATGAAATTATCGCAATGCAAAATGCCGAAGAAGCACTGGAATTCTTAAAATCAGAAGAAGAAGGAGAGCATCCTAGACCGGATATCATTTTCTTAGATATCAACATGCCCGTTATGAATGGATGGGAATTTTTAGAGGAGTATAATAAGCTCCCTCAGAGTCAAAAAGGAAAGCACGTCATGATTATGTTAACAACATCTGTAAATCCTGATGATAGACAGAAAGCAACGGAAGATGGAAGCGTGCAAGACTTCATCAATAAGCCCTTAGAAGAGGAGGTGGTGAAGAGTATTATTAACGACTTCTTTTAAGCTTTATAGGTTTTTTGAGCATGGTATTACCTAGTATTCCAATAAGAACAACGGTAATACCCAAATATGCATAGAATGAGATAAATTCTCCAAATATGAACATACCGACCATTAAAGCGTAAACACTTCCTAGATATTTAAAAGGCATAACTGTAGCAGCTGGGCCGTAGTGTAAAGCTTTGGTCATAAAAATCTGCGCAAATTGGGTAAATACACCAATTATCAAAAGTACGATCCATTCAATACCAACAGGTACTACAAATTCAAAGAAACACATAAAGAGCATGATGGGGAAGGCTACCATCGGAAAATAAATAACGACGTTAATAGGACTGTCGGTTTCTTTACATTTTATGATGGCCAAATAAGCAACTCCTGCACTCAAGGCAGAAAAAATTCCTAGTCCTACCCAAACAGGTTCGATTTTACTGAGTTCAGTATTCGTACTCAGGTATTTGGAGATACCAATGATGAATACTCCAAGAAGAGCAATAAAACTGAAAATCCATTGTTTTTTACTGACCTTTTCTTTTAGGAATAGAAAAGTGAATAGAACTGTGAAAACAGGAGATAGATATTGAACGGTAACCGCAATGGCAATAGGTAAGTGGTTGATGGTATAAAAGAAACTCGTAAGTGCAGTTACTCCACAAATACCACGTATAATAAGCCATTTTTTATTCACCCCAAAAACAGGTAGTTTTTTTCGTTTAATAATCGCGTAGCTAATGATCAATGATATGATAGAACGAAAAAGTACAATTTCGTGTACCGGGTACTTTTGTAAATCTGATAACAGCGCATCCGAACCTGCACCTAAAGATTTAACAAATACATTAACGATTAAAAACATTAAGCCCGACAGGACGATATATAGTATTCCTTTGTTCATTTCGCCGCAAAGGTAACTTGCTGAGTTGATATTCTCTTTTATCTTTGGAAATAAAAGTGTCGCCCAAAGAATATTACCAAGAAAGAATACAACTTCTTCAAGAAAAACTCAACCTTCTTCAACAACGCTCTAACCGTTACGTGGCGCTAAGATTGGTCTTTTTTCTAGCCATCCCACTTTGTGTTTATTTCTTTTTCAGCACCCTCTATTTAGCCCTAACTACAGCAGCTCTGTCTTTTGGGATTTTTCTTTTTGTTGTGAGGAAAAGTATTGATGTAAAAGCACAAATCAAATTCAACAAAGCCCTTGTGAAGATTAATGAGGATGAACTTCAAGTATTAGCAGGTGATTTTAGTGCATTTGACGAAGGAGAATCGTTTAAAAACCATCAACATCCATTTACTTATGACATGGATTTCTTCGGGGCAAAAAGTGTTTTTCAATATTTAAACAGAGCTGTCTCTGCAAAGGGTAAAGCCTTACTTGCTCAACAGCTGAGTGAGGGAGTAGAAAATGTAGAGGCCTACCATGAGGCAACTGAGGCATTGCTCAAAGAAGTGAGTTGGACCCAAGATTTTAGAGCGAAAGGAAAAGTTGATGAGGGAAAGGACGAAACCTATATAGACCTTTGGTCTAAGGAAGAATTGGTACTTCCTAAGTGGTTGAATGTGGCCCGAATTATTTTCCCGATTATAGCCGGATTAGGATTGATTGCTAAAATCCTCGATAGAATTCCGGATAGCTATTTTATGTTGATTTTAATGTTCTGTTTAATTCCGGTTGGCTTATTATTAAAACGCACCAATGAACAAGCCGCTAAGTTATCTAAAATTCAAGGTAGGTTAGATGCATTGCGCGGACAATTAATATTGATGCGAGAGTTGAAGGCAACGAGTCGTTTAATTGATGGCGCTAAGTCTAAATTGTTTGAGGGTAAGCACAGTGCTGATAATGCGTTAGAACAATTGAAAAAGACCTTGGAGCGCTTTGATTTGCGTATGAATTTCATGGTGTCCATCGTATTCAACATGTTTGGAGCATACGACTTGCAAATGATGTATAGTTTGAGCAAATGGAAGAAGCAATATGCCGCGCATATCCACGATTGGGAAAAAGAGCTATTGGATATGGAGGTGTTGATTTCTCAAATGAATTTTAGGTATAATTATCAGAGTCAATTGTGTTATCCTGTGCTCGAGGAAGAAGAAAATGCTTCTATAAAGGTAGAGGGACTTGGACATCCGTTCTTACTAAGTGGAGCAATGGTGACCAACGATTTTGAACTCAAGGAGAAGGAGCAGTTTGTTATAATTACTGGACCAAATATGGCGGGGAAATCAACCTTTTTGCGCAGTATCGGAGTTAATTTGGCACTTGCCCAGGCAGGGTTTGCTGTGGTAGCCAAGGAATTTAAATTCCCAAAACTTAAGTTGTACTCCAGTATGCGAACAGCAGATAATTTAACCGAAGAAAGTTCATATTTCCATGCAGAATTGATACGTTTGCGTTTTATTGTAGATGCTATCGATAGAGGAGAGAAAATCTTTATCGTTTTAGATGAAATTTTAAAAGGAACAAACAGCAAAGACAAAGAAGAAGGTTCTGCAAAATTCTTAAAAAAGCTTATCGCTTTAAATACCAAAGGAATTATTGCTACACATGACTTGTCTTTAACAAAGTTAGCGGATGAAGATAGTCGCATAAAGAATCAATATTTCGATAGTATAATAGAAGGAGACAACATAAGCTTTAGCTACAAAATGCACCATGGAGTAGTGAAGAATATGAATGCAAGTTTCTTACTCGAACAAATGAAATTAGTTTAACAAAGCATAAATAATATATATGGATACGATAGGAGTAGCAGAACGTTTGATGAAATACGTTCAGGTAGATACAGAGGCAGATCCAAACTCTGAAACATTTCCTTCTTCAATGAAGCAAAAAGATTTGGCTCAGATTCTTGTTCAAGAATTGAAAGACCTTGGGATTAATGATGCTTATATGGATGAATGGGGATATGTTTTTGCAACCATTCCATCTAACACAAGTAAAAAAGTTCCTACGATTTGTTTTTGTGCACACATGGACACTGCCCCTGATGTTACGGGGAAAAACGTGAAACCTATCCTTCACAAAAATTACGACGGAGCTCCAATCGTTTTACCAGATGATAATTCACAGGTAATTACAACAGATAGACATCCGTACTTGAAAGAAAAAATTGGAGACGATTTAATTACCGCAAGTGGATTAACACTTTTAGGTGCAGATGATAAAGCAGGTGTTGCTTGTATCATGGATTTCGCCGAGCACTTGATGAAAGATCCATCAGTGGTTCATGGAGATATCAGAATTTTATTTACACCAGACGAAGAAGTAGGGAGAGGTGTGGATAAATTAGATATGGATAAATTGAAGGCTGACTATGGATACACTTTAGACGGTGGTGTTTTAGGAAGTATTGAAGATGAAAGTTTCTCTGCTGATGCTGTAACAGTAAAGATACAGGGTATTAGTGCTCACCCAGGATACGCCAAAAATAAAATGGTGAACGCACTTAAATTGGCAAGTGAATTTATCGATGCTTTACCGAAAGATAGCTGGTCTCCTGAAACTACATCAGGAAGAGAAGGATTTGTACACCCTGTTGCCGTAAATGGAGCAATGGAAGAATGTACAGTTCAGTTTATCATCAGAGATCATGAAACGGCAAAATTAGCGGAGTACGAAACTCGTTTAGAAGCTATTGTTAAAGAGGTAGTCGGTAAGTATACTGGATGTTCTTACACCTTTGAAGTAAAAGAACAGTACAGAAACATGAAAGAAATATTGAAAACAGTTCCTTTCGTTACCAACTATGCAATTGAAGCAATGGAGAACGTTGGTGTTACACCAAAGAATGTAATCATTAGAGGTGGAACTGATGGAAGTAGATTGTCTTTCATGGGCTTACCTTGTCCAAATATCTTCACCGGAGAAATGGCAATTCACTCTAGACACGAATACGTAAGTGTTCAAGACATGGAAAAAGCGGTTGCTACTATGAAAGAATTGGTTCAAATCTGGGAAAGAAACGCAGAATAATAGTTTTTTAAGATATGGAATAGCCATGCCGAAAGGTGTGGCTATTTTTTTTTGAGTTGGGTAAAAACCTCTAAGGCTGGTTTACCTTGAGGAGTGTAACCGTCTTTTTGCAGAGGAAGCCCATGGACTTCAGGAAACCATTTCCATAAAAAACCTCCAGCATACCAATCTTGATGGTACACGCTCTCAAAATAACTTCTATAGGCATGGGTCTGATTTTCAAAATTTACTTCTTTGGTTTGACCATGCTTCCAGGGTTCTAGTGCATTTTTGGTAATGGAACGATAACCCCATTCTGTAAACAGTACCTTTTTGTTGACTTTTTTCGATAGCGAGGCAAGTGCTTTACACCATTTTGACCAACCCTTATTGAGTTCTTCAATACGCGGTGTTTCCGCTGCAGAAAGTGGGTAGTAAGCATCGCTGCCAATGAAATCGAGCTGACTCCAAAAGGGGAATTCTTCTACTTTGTCCCAGTTTTCTGCATAAGTGATTTTTCCTGAATATACTGTTCTAATCTCTTTAATTAATTTTTCCCAAAACTGTGGACGTTGTTTAACAAAGTTCGCCAATTCAGTTCCAATGCAGAATAGCTCAACTCCGGCTGAATCTGCAATGTGGACCATAGATAAAAGATACTTTCTATAAGTGTTTTCAAATACTTGCCAATCCTCTTCTTTTTTGAATTCAAGATGTCCCGTAAAAAGATCATGTCCCCATAATTGCGGTTTAAGCATAATTTTTAAGTTCTCTTTTTGCGCCGATTCAATAGCTTTGTAAACGCCTTCAGGTTTTTCACTTTCCCATTGATAGGAAGTGTTGTATACGATCTCAGGGTTGTTTTTGCGCACGAAAGCAAAAGGGGA
>NZ_JBVCPV010000011.1:0-27902 GCF_057456495.1 Lishizhenia sp.
ATTGGTTCTTTGAGGAAGACGATGAGGATATGGAAGAGGCTGGTGAAGATTACCAGGCTATTATTGAGTTACCATTTACTATGGTTGAAGTAGACGAAATCTAGTATGACAGCCTTAAAAGTTGGAATTACTGGAGGAATTGGAGCTGGAAAATCCATTGTTTCAAAGGTTTTTGAACACCTCGGCTACCCTGTTTTTAATTCAGATCAAGTTGCTAAAGAATTGATGGCAAACAATTTTGAAATAAAAAAAGGCATTGTCCAATTATTTGGTGAGAAAGCTTATCTCGATGGTCAACTCAATAGAGCTCATTTATCTGACATCGTTTTTAAGGATAAATCAAAAATAGAAGCACTCAACCAACTTGTGCACCCCGCTGTACGTGCAGCATTCGATGAAGCTGCTTCTCAAAGTGTCGCTCCGCTGATCTTTAATGAAGCAGCCATCCTGTATGAAACAGGAGCCTATAAAAAATTCGATCATATTATTCTGGTGACCGCTGATGAGGAAATAAGAATAAAGCGCACCATGTCCCGAGATAACAGCTCAGCAGAAGCTGTTAAAGCTCGCATGACCAATCAAATGACTGACGAAGAAAAAAGAGCTTTTGCTCCTTTTGAAATAAAAAATGACGGCAAACAATTGGTCCTCCCTCAGGTCTTACAATTTATAGCAGACTACTCCACTTCCTCGTAATCGTCAAAGTCATCATCTCCTCGGTTTTCCAAGCCACTTCTATTGGGATGATTTGGTCCACCAGTATTATTTCGACCAGGAATACCTAGCAACATTTGAATTCCATTTACTAGTTTCAGCAGTATAGAAACCATAAAAAAGAACCCCACCACTTTGAAAACAAAACCAAAAATGGGCGTATCTTCTATATTCAAAATACTATTGTAAAACCAATTACTTACTGGATTTTGAGAAAAGCTAGGTTCTATAATAAATAAGATAAAAAAGCCTAGAGAGAGTAAAATTACTATTCCTTCTGTCTTCTTATTAAAGGTCTCACCACCTCCTCTATTCATTAATCTTCCCTGCAATTGAACGAAGGCATTTCTCACCTCTGCATTCTGATACTTACCCAAGAAATACATGAGCAAAACTCCACCCGCAACAACTAACCTTGGATAATTTATCATACCATCTTCTTGATAGACACAAAAAAGGAAGGTAACATCCACCAAAAAGAAATAACGAATAAGTTTTAAGATATAGGTCTCTACTTGAGATTTTGGAGCAACTCCTCTCAACAAGCTTATTCCGGCATTAATGATCCACCATATAAATCCAAATATGGCGAAAACAACGCCCAAACGAAAAATAAAATTTAAAGTATCCACACTACAAAAATGCAATTTCTAAACCATTTACAAAGCAATTTTTAGGCTTTTCCTTGACACTTTGGTATATTTACCTCGCAGAAAATTGAAGCACAACTATAATAAAAATTACATGAAAAAATTACTCTTGATTTTATGTGTAGGAATCGGATTCTTCGGTAGATCTGAAGAAGGAATGATTATTCCTACCCTACTTTCAGCGTTTGAATCTGACATGCAAGCCATGGGGATGAAATTAAGCGCTGAAGACATCTATGATGCAAACAACGCAAGTATTAAAGATGCGGTTATGCACTTTGGAGGAGGATGTACCGCTGAGATCGTTTCTGATCAAGGTTTAATGCTTACCAATCACCACTGTGGGTTTTCACAAATCAATGCGCACTCTACCTTAGAAAACAACTACTTGAAATATGGTTTTTGGGCAAAATCTAAAGCAGATGAGTTAGCAAACCCTGGACTAACGGCAACACGTATGGTGCGTATAGAAGACGTTACGCGTGCTACCTTGGCTGGTACCGAAGATTTAAGTGGTAAGGATTTGGCAATGAAAATCAGAACAAACATTGCTTTATTAGTATCTGAAGCAACGAAAGGAACCCACTACTCTGCTGAAATCAAGCCTTTTGATTACGGAAACAGTTACTACCTATTAGTAAAAGAAGAGTTTTTAGACGTTCGTTTAGTTGGAGCTCCACCGTCATCAGTAGGAAAATTTGGAGGAGACACAGATAACTGGGTATGGCCACGTCATACGGGTGATTTTTCTGTATTTAGAATCTACGCAGGAGAAAATAATGAACCTGCAGAGTATAGCGTTAACAACAAGCCTTACCAACCTTTACACTACCTCCCTGTATCTGTAAAAAACAGAAAAGAGAACGATTTCACGATGGTTTTTGGTTTTCCAGGAAGAACCTACCAACACACAATTTCAAGTGAATTAGCCTTCATCATTGACACGCAAAGACCTGCACAAATTAGAATGAGAGATCATTCTTTATCTGTAATTAAACCAGCGATGAAAGCTTCGGAAGCTACAACATTACAGTATGCTTCTAAACAATCTAGAATTGCCAATGCATGGAAAAAATGGATAGGACAGATAGATGGTTTAAAGAGAAATGATGCCGTTGCTAAAAAACTAGCATATGAAAAACGTTATACAGAGCAAGCTAACCTTAACAGAAACTGGAAAGAAAAATACGGAACTGTTGTTGCAGACTTGAATGCTTTGGCCAAGGAATATAACAATGCGAATTTTGCTTACGAAATGTTTATTGAATATGCCTACTACGGTCCGGAAGCCATTCGTACAGCGCGTAACCTCTACGCTAAACTTATCGATACAGCAACTTTTAAAAATGAGGAAAAATTGGCTCAATTAAAAGCTGATTTAATGGCGAGTGCTGAAGGTCATTTCAAAAACTTTGACGCCACTATTGACAAAGAGATTTTCAAATTGCAAACTGCCGAATATATCAAGCATTTAGACGAAAGCATGATGCCTGAGATTCTTAAAGGGATGAATGTAAACGAGTTTGCTGAAAACGCTTACAAAAAATCAATTACAGCCAATAAAGAAAAATACATCAAGTTCATTGAAAAACTAAGCTTAAAATCTGCAAAGAAATTCAAGAAAGATCCAATGTTCCAATTGTACAAAGATGTTGATCAAACCTTTAGAGCTACCGCTTTGAATGATGTACGCGAATACAGTGCTAAGAAAAATGAGTTAATGAAAACGTATGTAGCCGGTAAATACGAAATGTTCCCAGACGATAAACACTGGGCAAATGCCAACTCTACTTTGCGTGTTACTTATGGTAAATTGGAAGGAAGTTACCCGACAGATGGAATCAAATACACACCGCATACGACGTTAAAAGGACTTATCGAAAAATACAACACAGGAAACCCTGACTTCGAGGTATTGCCGCGTATGTTAGAGCTTTATGAAGCTAAAGATTACGGAGACTATGCGCAAGACGGTGAACTTTGGGTATGTTTTACAGGATCTAATCACACCACAGGAGGAAACTCGGGATCTCCGGTTTTAGATGCTGAAGGAAACTTAGTTGGATTAAACTTCGATAGAAGCTGGGAAAGTACGATGAGTGACTACATGTTTGATGCGTCTCGTTGTAGAAATATTACAGTTGACGTACGTTACGTTTTGTGGATTATGGACACATACGCTAATGCGGGTCACCTAGTAGAAGAAATGACTTTAATAAAGTAAATATGAAGTACATCAGTTTGTTTATTCTTTTAACTGCATTGGTTACTGCCCAAGCACAAAATGCGGACAGTGTTTTTATTAAATCACTTTACAATAAAGCTTTAACAGAAGGTAAAGCCTACGAAGACTTGCGCAGTTTATGTAAAGATGTTGGAGCCCGTTTATCAGGTTCGGCAGAGGCAGATATGGCCATCAAATGGGGAATGAACAAACTGATGTCTTATAACTTTGACACCGTTTATTTACAAGAAATTGAAATTCCACACTGGGAGCGCGGTTCAAAGGAAGCAGCTTGGATAGAAACGAGCAAAGGTGAAATTATAAAACTAGACATTTTAGCCTTGGGAGGATCTGTACCAACGGAAGGACTCATCACTAAAGACCTCGTTTATTTTAAAGATTTGAATGCGCTCAAGGCTGCAAAAAAGAAGGACATTGAAGGAAAAGTAGTCTTTATCAATCAAGCCATGGATGCCACGCAAATCACAACTTTCAAAGCCTATGGAATGTGCTGGCCTATGCGCGGTTTAGGTGCAGTTGAAGCTTCGAAAAAAGGAGCAACTGCCGTTGTAATTCGTTCGCTTGGATTACCTCAGGACGACCATCCCCATACAGGATCTATGGTCTATAAAGACGATGTAGAAAAAATACCGGCGGCAGCCCTTTCTACAAATTCAGCCAATTTATTAGCAGAGCGATTACAAGAAGAAACTTTACAAATCTCATTACAGTTAAACTGTAGAACCTTGCCTAATCGCAAATCCTTTAATGTAATTGCAGAAATGTGGGGAAACGAGAACAAGGATGAAATCATCACATTCGGAGGACATTTGGACAGTTGGGATGTTGGTGAAGGTGCACACGATGATGGAGCCGGAATTGTTCATGCCATGGAAGCGTTACGTTTATTAAAGGAAGCGAACTATCAACCAAAGCATACCTTAAGATGTGTTTTCTTTATGAATGAAGAAAATGGAAACATGGGAGGTAAAACCTATGCAAACTGGACGTTTGAACGAGGAGAAAAACAAATTGCTGCAATTGAAAGTGACCGAGGAGGATTTGCACCAAGAGGTTTCTCATGTGATGGTTCAGCAGATCATATTTCATGGTTAAAAAGCTTGGCACCAGTACTTAAACCCTACGAGTTACACAAATTTGAGAAGGGTTACGGAGGAGTCGATATCAATCCGCTTAAAGAGAACTATCCAGATATAGCTCTTTTCGGTTTTGTACCAGATTCACAACGCTACTTCGATTTTCACCATACAGCAGACGATGTATTTGAAAATGTACATAAAAGAGAATTAGAATTGGGATGTGCAAGTATGGCTGCTTTCCTGTTCTTAATCGACCAAGGATTTTAAGATACGGTTATAGAGCTATTCGTAAGCAATAACAAAGATGTCTTCATCTTCTTTTTTGAACATCTTTTTTTCTCGCGCAAATTTTTCAAGAGCATTTATATCACTCAATTCATCCAAAACAGCTTTTGTTTGTTTTAGTTGAACTTCCATATAATCTCTTTCTTCTCTTAATTCACTGAGTTTTGCTTTTTGATGAAAGATGGTTATGATATCCACATCATCCAAAAACAAAATATAAACCAAAAAGATACTAAAGGTTATGACGTATTTATTTCTGAAATATTTGAGTCGCTTAATCACGGTATAAAGCTCTTAATTTCCTTTCATAAATCCATACCCTTAGGTTCAAACTTATAAACAGCCCGACCTTAGTATCTCAATTCACAAGACTTGAACTATTCAACACGAATAAAGGTTATTTTAGCCTTGAACAATGAACGCTTTATCGAATTAATAAAAAAGCGACTTTAAGGATTCTTTAATTTGAGTATTAATAGGGGGTACATGCGTTTTAAAAAATACATATTGTTAGGGTTAATATTACTGCTCGTGGTAATATCCAACGCAGAGTTCATTATGAACCAGAATAAGATTCACAATAAGTACAGACAATGGACCAAACAAGCCAATGTAGAAAAGCTTCAAAGTGAAACAATTCTTTATGAGTATTACCAAAATACGAATTCAGAAAATGTACAATTTAACCTTGACAACAGTATTCAAAAACTCCAGGAGATGAATAATTCTTTCATGGCGAATAACACCTGTGAGGAATACATAAATTTCAAAACATTCATTAACGAAAAAATTGTTCGGTTAAAAGAGGTCTATCAAAAAAATAACCCAAACACAACTCCCTTTATATTTACGAATATCATTACGGGAATACAAGAACAATTAGACTTGATTATAGAGCATTTCGAAAAGGAAGAAAGTAACAAAATAGCTAAGGTTCATCTTTTTCAAATATTATTCAATATAATGGCGCTCCTAATCGTAAGCTATCTTTTCTATTCAGGAATCTTGCGCTCAGAAAGAAAGTGGGCGAGTTTGAAGGAAGAACAAGAAGCGTCTATTAACACCCTTCGTTCTCAACAAACACAAATTGGAGAAAACGTATTTGTGCAATCTTCTACGCTTAAAGAACACATAGAAAATTTAGAAGCTCTCATTCGCTCTTCCGAGCAATTTACTCCTGAGGTGCAAGACCTTATAGAAGACAACTTGTACGAAATAAAAAATACGCTAAATAGCATGAATTTGTATTTTCAATCTAACGTTCAAGAGAAAAATTTAAACACGAACCTCACTCCAGCATTCATTGCGCTTATCAACTATTTTGATTTAGAAAACAACGTTCACGGTATACCTAAAGAGGACATTTGGGTAAAATGTGACAGTCAAGATATTTTACTGTTTTTGAAATTTCTTTTTAAAACCATCAAGGAAAATAAAAAGGAGAACGAAAATCTGCACATAACCCTAGAAGAAAAGCGCACCGATGAATTTGTAGAGATCGTAATTCGCGACAATGGTAAAGGGATACACCCCGATGTTATGCCTAAACTGTTTCAATTAAATCCAACGTTGGAAAATGACAGAAACTACAATACTTCGTTGACCTTTCAATTCGCGTTGCTCCAAAAGATTATTAATGATTATCAAGGTGAATTTAAAGTGGATTCTGAATGGAATAAAGGAACCACTTATCGCTTCAAGCTAGCATTGGCGTAATAAGAGCTACTTCAAATAAAAAGACAAAAAAGCATCCCCTCCCTTCTCTTTAAAGCTCCTCTCCATTTGGAGTATACATGGTAATCCCTTCTTTTTCGTAGTAATAAATCATGTGCTCTAGCATTTTCTTTGCATCAAAAAGATAGGTTTTTGCCTTTCCAACTTTCACTTCTTCTGCCACACCTTTCTCAACAAAAAGTGGAAGGAGCTCATCACATTTTCTTTTCGCAGAAAATTCTGGATTGTGAACCTTGGTGCTAATCTGAGAAACATTTCCGTGAGCATCTTTCATCTCTACCGTAAACTCTTCGTGATAATAGACAGGATATTTAAATTCCTCCACGGCATCTTCCATACAGTGTAAACTTGTTCCTGCATTATCCAGACTAACACCTATGTATAGAATCTTTCCACCCTTATGTGCTAATTTGTACCAAGGAGAGTTCTTTGCATAGGGAGTATGATCTAAATGATGTTCATTCGTAAAATAGACGGCATCTTTTCCTACACAACTTACAGGCTCTGTTGGATGTAAACTTCTTATTGCATTCGGTAATTTTCTAAAATACTCAGTTATTGCACCCAAGGCACTTTTATCGTGATTCACATCAAAACAAGTTAAGTTTCTTATGTAATCTAATTGTAATGAACCATTTGGTGAATTAGGCATTAAAAGGTTTCCTTCTGATCCCAAACAAGTTAGTAAAGCATCTACTACAGCCTTTGGTCCACCTTCTACAAATCCTATTTTAGATAAACTAGAATGCACCAATAGGTTATCTCCCTCTACAATTCCTATGGATTTAAAATTTGCAATAAGGTCATCTTTTGTAATTACTTGCCCCTTCTTTTTTTGATTTTTAAGGGCGGCATTCACTTTCTTTTTCTTGTACTTGCGAAATGCATTAAGTAAAAACTGAGGAGTATTGCTCCTTACAAAATCTCTAAGTGCCATTATTGATAAATAAAGGTGTATTTGATATATCCGTTTTGACTTCTTGGCGCACTCTCTGAATAATTAAACCTAGAAATAGACGCGTATTCTTCTGCTTTTGAAATCATACAGGCATTAGCATTCGTACTTCGTTTAGCATCATATTTAGCAGAAATCACCTTTCCATTTTGTCCTACTTTAATATCTACCACAACTACTCCGTCAACATTTCCACAAGTATACCCTGGATTCCTTATGTACCAATCATTATTGTTCAATGGCGTACGTTTTGTCAACTGAAAACTCACCATGGTTTCAGCCTTTATTCCTTGCGAACTCGATGCCTGATTTTGTGTTTTAGATTTCGTTTTTGTTGGAGGCTCTGGTTGACTTTCATTTTCGGTGATATCCATGTTGCTTTCAGAAGGTTTACTCCCCTCTTTTTGTCCAGCAATCTCTTGTTTCATCGCCTCCTCTACATCATATGCATTTTGAGAAGGGTCGGTCACAGAAGATGTATAGTTTTCCGGTCTTTCAACTTTTTCTCGCGTATCGTCTACATTTTGCACCATGTTCTTAACTTCTTTAGACATGTCGTACAATTCTTGTTCTGCAGGTGTCTCTATTTGATCAGGTGTAATTTCTATATCCTCTTTTTCGTCGTACTTCCCTTCAAAATTCCATTTTTCGTAATCTACTTTTTCTTCATAGGTTGCGATCTGAAAATAAAAAAACAAGGCAACGTGTACTCCCAATGTTGCGAGTATACCGTATTTATGTTTCTCTATGAAGGCTGCGAATTTATACACTTATTGGATTGAAATAAAACGATTCGTACTGATTTGATAATAACTAAATGCCTCACCTGCGTACAAGATCAATAGATCATCATCTTGACGCTTTATTCTTTGGTAAATAGGAGGAACGATAACCTCTCCTTTAACGTTCACAATTCCCATTCTATTGTTCTGGGTAACGATAAGTAACTCATCTGTTAAGTAACGGATATCCATATATTCTGCCGGTATAACAAACTCTCCCGTTTCGTTAATGGCTCCGTATTTACTGTTTTGTTGTACTATCCCTATTCCCGATCTAAAGCTTTCTGCATATTCATATTGGTAAGGAATAATTAAACGCGTAGTTAAGTTGGTATACCCCCAACCATTTCCTTTCGTAATAGCTATCAATTTTCCATAGTCTCCTACATAAGTAAACACCGCAGGAATAACAACTTTACCCAAAGAATCTATCATACCGAATTTTCCTCCTTGGTTCACACGTGCATAGTTATTTTTAAACTCAGCTAATTCCTGTGCATTGTCGAAAACATCAAAAACTTGTGCATCAATGATCATATTTCCGCGTGCATCTACGTATCCAATTTTACCATTCTTCATGAATAGAATACGATTAGATGAAAGCACACCAATCTCATCCAGTGGTTCTAAAATTACCTCATCGTAATTCACGTCCACTAATTTTTGATAGCCATACTTTTTCGCTTTCAATACCTCATCAGAAAGCCAAATCAAATCTTCATAGCGCGGCTGTAAGTAAAAACTCCCGTCCTTATAGATATATCCAACTTTACCGTTTTCAATAACCTTTGCTACTCCATTGTTAAATGAATATGCCTCTTGGTAAATTGGGTCGAGTACTGTACTTCCAAAAGCATCGTAATAACCATACATTTGCCCCTCTTTTTGTCCGTAACAAACTCCTTCCATGTACGGACCTAAATCTTCAAATATCGCAGGAATGACCATCTCTCCAGTTCGGTCTATCATTCCCATTTTACCATTCATTTCAATCACAGCCCTACCATTGATAAAGTCATAAGCGTCGTCAAATACATAATCAACAACCTGAACTCCCGTTTTATCAATGAAACCGTACAGACCTTCTTTTTCAACAATGGCCATACCTTCTTTAAAGAAACCAGCTGAAGCAAATTGTGCCTCTACTACTAATTTCCCTTTCGAATCCATGTACCCGAATTTCCCATCTACTTGAATGGGTAATAGATCTTCCTCTACCAAGGCCAATTCTTTTTCGACTTTATCTCCGAATGGAAACGCTGGATACTTCTTTTTAAACTTCTCTATGCTTGCCTTTGAATAATCTACGGTTGAAAGTTTGTACAACTTCATCCATGCTTCATTCACCCTAGGATGTTGAGAATATCTACTTACAAACTGTGCATATTCTTCAATAGAGTGATTGGGGATACTTAATTCATACACTTGATCTTGCGCAAACTTTCTGTAAGGAGAGTTCGGGTAGCTTAAAGAAAACTTATGATAAGCCTCTACTGTACCCTCTTTGGTATTTTCTGAGAATTGAGTTCTGAAATAATCACGCTGAATTTCATCTGCAAAAACAGAAGTAGGGTATTTACTCAAGAATGCCTGGTACCCTTTATTACTGTCTTCGGCTTTTGCAATGATGTACGCCAATTGGTCTCTTAAGAAGATTGCACTATCTACGTATTCACTTTCTGGGTGATTGTTGATATAATAATTGTATCGCTCTATAGAATTCTCGTCTTGAACTTTAAAGAAATACTTTTCGTTAATGTCCTTTTTCAAACTTCTCAAAGAATCTATAGAATAACCATAGCTTTCTTTATATTCTAGAATTGTTTTCGGCTCTAAATCAATGTAAGAATTAATGGCTGTATTCACCATTAAATAAGCTTTATCTAAATCTGTGAAAGGGTTATCCCCTCTACTGTAAAGTGCAGCCAAAGCAAAACTAGCTATGGTAGAATCCTTTCGAATTACCTTTTCTAACTTCTCTTTTGCTTCGAAGTAATTGTACTCTTGCATGGCCTCAAAACCTTTCTTTGTAGCACACCCTGCAATCAATACAGTACCCAGGAAAAAATATAATGCTTTCTTCATTTTAGTTGTATCAAAAATATTAAGAAATGATTTTCTGATTAGGTCCAAAAATAAGAAAAGCAGATTGATTTATTATCTGCTTCTCTTCTTTTACCATTTATCTTTTGTTCCTAATTCTTCGTTTGCTTTTTTGAGGAGACTTTGTCAGTCATCTGTACCGTCATCACTGTCATCAATAATGGATTTATACTCCATTTTAGAGATTTCATAAACTTCTATCTCGTTACCTGTGAACTCTTCAATAGCTTTTAGATATTCTTGTTCTTGCGGACTACAAAATGCGATGGCCCATCCCTTTTCTTTTCCACGTCCAGTTCTACCTACACGGTGAACATAATTTTCAGGTTCTTCAGGTAAATCATAATTTACAACGTAACCTACTCCAGGAATATCAATCCCTCTAGCTGCAACATCTGTAGTTATCAAAACCTTACACTCACCAGACTTAAATTTAGAAAGGATGGAAAATCTATCTTTCTGTTCAACATCTCCATGTATCGTTTCCGCCTCTATTGCTACACGCTCCATGGCCTTTTTAACACGTTCTGCCCTCACTTTGGTACGCACAAAAACAATTAACTTTTGCTCTTCGTTTTCTTTGATTAAATTCTCCAAGAAGAAGCGTTTGTCATCCATTTCAACATGAGCAACACTGTGCTCAATATTTTTAGCAACAGGATTTTTAGGGGAGATTTGAATTCTAATGGCATTACGCACTAGATCGTACGCCAATTCTTTAATCTTTTTATTAATCGTCGCTGAGAAGAAAAGCGTTTGACGTTTTCTTGGAATATGACGCATCACATCTTTAATATCCTTGATAAAACCAAGATCTAACATGTGATCGGCCTCGTCTAAAACCAACACTTTCAATGCCGTAATATCCAAGTGCTTCTGGGCAATTAAATCGAACATACGACCAGGCGTTGAAATCACAACATCCACTCCGTTATTCAATTGTGCAATTTGTTGATCTTGCTCAACACCTCCATAAATCGCAGCGACCTTCACTTTAATGTGCTTGGCAACATCTTTATACACCTCTTCGATTTGTTTGGCCAACTCACGGGTTGGAACCATCACCAAGGTATGTACCGATTTCTTAGCGTACTTACTTTGTTTGTTTTGCAGTATCAACTCTAAAGTTGGAATTACAAAACTTGCCGTTTTACCGGTACCCGTTTGCGCAATGGCCAACACATCTTCTCCATCCAAAATGGGTTTTATGGCTTTAAATTGTATATCTGTTGGACGATTCCATCCTAAAGCCTCTAACCTTTCTTTAATCTCAGGAGCTATTTTGTAATCCTTAAACTTCATCTTAATCTATACTAACTGGATTTTTAACCTTCGTTTCTAATAACGCAATATCTAAAACTTCTTTCATATTCGTTACAAAATGGAAAGTTAATCCTTTTAGATAATCTTCTTTTATTTCTTCAACATCTTGTCTGTTCTTTTCACACAAAATGATTTCTTTAATTTTTGCTCTCTTCGCTGCGAGGATTTTTTCTTTGATTCCTCCTACAGGCAATACTTCACCTCTCAAGGTAATTTCACCTGTCATGGCCAAGTACTTCTTCACTTTACGTTGTGTGAATAAACTCGCCAAAGATGTCAACATAGTTATACCTGCTGATGGACCATCTTTTGGAGTAGCACCTTCGGGCACGTGAATATGAACGTTGTGATTCTCGAATACTTCTTGCTTCAATCCGAACCAATCGGCGTGTGCTTTTAAATATTCTAAAGCAATCACGGCACTTTCTTTCATTACATCTCCAAGGTTACCCGTTAAGGTTAATTTCCCTTTTCCTTTGGTAACTAAGGACTCGATGAATAATATATCTCCTCCTACTGAAGTCCACGCTAAACCTGTTACAACCCCAGCCACATCGTTGTTGTTGTATTTGGTTCTACCTCTACCTGGACCTAACACTTTTTTAATGTGCTCAAGGTTCAATTTGATTACGTATTCCTCTTCTAAAGCAATTTGCTTTGCGCGGTTACGTACCAATTTAGAAATGATTTTATCCAATCCTCTTACACCACTTTCTGCCGTGTACTCTTCTACAACAAACTCCAGCAATTTTCTAGAGATGCTGAATTGATTTTTCTTCACACCATGGTTTCCTAATTGTTTAGGAATTAAGTGTTGTTTGGCAATTTCTATTTTCTCCTCAACGGTATATCCATTCACTTCAATGATTTCCATACGGTCTCTTAATGGACCTTGAATAGTACTTAAATCATTGGCTGTAGCGATAAATAAAACATTTGATAAGTCGTATTCCGTTTCAACGTAGTTATCGTAGAACTCTGTATTTTGCTCAGGGTCTAAAACCTCTAATAAAGCTGATGATGGATCTCCGTGATTACTTCTACCCAACTTATCAATCTCATCTAATACGAAAACAGGATTTGAGCTTTTTGCCTTTTTAATGTTTTGGATAACACGTCCTGGCATAGCACCAATATATGTTTTTCTGTGCCCGCGAATCTCACTTTCATCGTGCACTCCACCTAAAGACATACGTACATACTCTCTCCCTAAAGACTCCGCAATACTTTTCCCTAAAGAAGTTTTACCCACACCTGGAGGTCCGTAAAAACAAAGGATAGGAGATTTCATATCTTTTTTCAACTTCAATACGGCAAGGTATTCTAAGATACGCTCTTTCACCTTTTCTAAACCGTAGTGATCCCTATCTAAAATTTTAGCAGCTCGCTTAATATTTAAATTATCCTTAGAGTATTCTCCCCATGGAAGCTCCAGTAATAAATCCAAATAATTTAACTGTACCGTATACTCTGCCGACTGTGGATTCATACGTTCCACTTTTTGCAATTCTTTCAAGAAGATTTCCGAAACTTTCTTGTTCCACTTCTTCTTTTCGGCACGTTCTTGCATACGCTTGAACTCTTCCTCCTGCGGATTACCACCCAATTCATCTTGGATGGTTCTCATTTGCTGGTGCAAGTAGTACTCACGTTGTTGCTTGTCTAAATCTTGTTTAACACGCGTTTGAATTTCGTTACGCATTTCCAAAGCTTGCGCTTCAGCTGTTAAGTGTTCTAACACTTTCATTGCTCTCGTCTTCAAATCACTTTCTTCCAACATTTCTTGCTTTTGCGTTACATCAGCATTCATGTTAGATGATATGAAGTTCAATAAGAAAGTGGGACTTTCTATATTCTTAATCGCAAATTGTGCTTCAGAAGGAATATTTGGAGAATCCTTGATGATACGTAAAGCCAAGTCTTTCATTGTATCAATGATGGCATTGAACTCCTCGTCTCCCTCAGGGAATTTTGCTTCTTTAAAATAAGAAACCTTTGCTTTAAAATAAGGTTCTGATTGAACAGGAGTTTCCAATCTAAAGCGTCTTTTTCCTTGTATAATTACAGTACTCGAACCATCAGGCATCTTTAAAAGACGAACGATTTGAGCTACTGTTCCAACCTCGTGCATATCTGCAAACTCAGGTCTTTCTTCTGCCGAATTCTTTTGAGAAAGAACTCCGATAATCTTAGAACCTTCATTTGCCTCTTGAATCAATTTTAAGGATTTATCTCTTCCTACAGTAATGGGAATTACTACCCCTGGAAACAATACATTATTTCTCAAAGGAAGTATAGCTAACTCCTCAGGAAAATCCTGGTTGTTCATTGTTTCCTCTTCCTCTGGTGTGATTAATGGAATAAACTCTGCGTCGGCATCCATGGGACCATTAAAATTGAACATAGAATCAAAAATTTTACTCATATTATTAAAAGGCTTGCGCCATTATGTCAGTGTATATAAAAAATATCCGCCTCATACACCTTAAAACGATGCATGTAAAAGCGGATATATAATGTGGCAACTGCTGTGCCAAGCAAATGTTTATGTAAAATTGGCGTATTAGTGACTAAAGTTGTCAGCTATATAACCCAAGATTTCTCTTTCTTCGTCAGTCAACACTAGAGATCTTCTTCCCATCATGTTTTCTGCAACTTCAAAAGCTTTGTCTAGTTTAAAATTCACGAATCCGTCGCTACCTCCCCATGCAAAAGATGGAATATATTTCGGTGGAAAATCACCTCCATAAACATTCGCAGAAACCCCAATTACGGTAGCTGTATTAAACATGGTATTGATACCACATTTACTGTGATCTCCCATGCATACGCCCATAAATTGAACATCTGTTGCATCTATGCTTTCGGTTTCATAGCTGTAGGCTTTCACCAATCCATAGTTATTTTTAAGGTTGGATGAATTGGTATCTGCACCTAGGTTACACCACTCTCCTACTAATGAATTTCCTAAGAAGCCATCGTGACCTTTGTTAGAATAAGCTTGGAAAATAACGTTATTCACTTCACCTCCCACTTTACAGTGCTCTCCTAAACTTGTTGGTCCGTAAACCTTCGTAGCTAATTTCAAAGCACTGTGCTCTGCCATCGCCAAAGCTCCTCGAACTACAGAACCTTCCATAATCTCTGCGTCTTTACCTACGTAGATTGGTCCTGAAGTAACATTTAAAATACTTGCCTCAACTACAGCTCCCTCCTCCAAAAAGATTTGAGATGCATCTCCAATTAAAGTATTGGTTGCAGATAAGGGTTCACTTGATTTCCCTTTAGTATAAGTTGCAAAGTCTGCAGCCAAGACCTCAGCATTTTTCTGGTATAAATGCCAACGCTCTTCTAGCACAACCACATCCTCTATCTGAGTCTGTTTTGCACTATCTAAGCTTAAGTGTTCTCCTCTAAAAACAATCCATTCTTCTCCTTGAAAAATAGCTTCACCTGTCTCCAAGTTTTGCATTTTGTCTACAAGGTCTCTAGAAGGAATACATGCTGCATTTACAAAGAAGTTATCCTCTTTGATTACTGCTGGATATTTCTTGCTTAAATAAGCTTCAGTTACATAGCTAATTTGTGCATCTGGCACATACATTTCCCAACGTTGGTTGTTGGTAAACATACCCATGCGTAAATTCCCCACTGGCCTAGTTAAAGTCAGTGGAGCAAATTTCAAATGTTTTCCGTTATCGTGAAGAAGGATATTCATAATCTCATTTTTACATTCTATTTGGCACCTTGATACCTAATAAAAGCATTGCTTGTTTAATTACTTTAGCAACGTTCGCACTTAAAGCCAATCTTAATTGTTTCAACTCTTCGTTTGGCTCATTTAAAATGTATACACTTTGATAGAAAGTATTGTACAATTTCACCAATTCGAAAGTATAGTTAGCAATGAGTGCTGGACTATGATGCTTACCTGCTTCAGCAACCGTTTCTGGGAAGCTCGCAAGTAATTTGATTAATTCTTTCTCCTGTGCTCCGTATTCAGTTGTATCAAAAGCTTTCAACTCACCCGCTTTGCTCAATAAAGATTGAATTCTAGCATGTGCATATTGAATAAATGGAGCTGTGTTACCATTCAAGTCTATAGACTCTTTTGGATCGAACTTCATACGTTTCTGTGGATCTACTTTCAATAAGAAGTATTTCAAACCACCTAAACCTATCATTTCATATAAGTCGTTACGCTCTTCTTCAGAAAGTCCGTCTAAATGACCTCTTTCCTTTGTGGACTCCATGGCATCGTTTACAACTTCCTCCATCAAATCATCAGCATCTACCACTTTCCCTTCACGAGATTTCATTTTACCATCTGGTAAATCAACCATACCGTAAGACAAGTGGAAACAACTATCTGCCCAAGAGTAACCTAATTTCTTAAGTACTAAGAACAATACTTTAAAGTGATAATCTTGTTCGTTACCAACGGTATAAACTATACCATTCAAGTCTGGGTAATCTCTAAATCTATCGAAAGCTGTACCCAAATCTTGCGTCATGTAAACCGCAGTACCGTCTGCTCTCAACAATAGTTTTTCATCCAGTCCTTCGTCTGTAAGATCCACCCAAACACTACCGTCTTCTTTTTTGAAGAACAAGCCTTTTTCCAAACCTTCTAGCACCAAGTCTTTACCGATTAGGAAAGTATCAGATTCGTAGTACATTTTATCGAAGTCAACCCCCATACGCTTGTAAGTAGAGCCAAATCCTTCATATACCCAACCGTTCATGGTGTTCCATAAAAGGTAAGTTTGAGGATCTTTCGCCTCCCACTTCACCAACATGTCCTGAGCTTCTTTCAATAACTCCGTCTCGTTCTTTGTGAAACCAGCTAATTTACTTCTTAAAGAATTGTATTTTGATTTGTCTGCAACTGCGTCCGTTTCGGCAATTAAAGCAATCAACTTTTCAACTTTCTCAGCATCTTCTGCCTCAAAAGCACCTTCTTTTAATTTTTCTTCGGCTAAGGCACACGCTTCTTTGATCAATTGATTTTCAAACTCCACGTAGTATTTCCCCACGAAGTGATCTCCTTTGATTCCTGTAGTCTGCGGTGTTTCCTTTTGTCCATTTGCATCTTCCGGTGCAAACTTTTGCCAGGCCAACATACTCTTACAAATATGTATACCTCTATCGTTTACAATTTGCGTTTTGATTACATTATGTCCGTTCGCCTTTAATATTTCGGCAACACTATATCCTAAGAAGTTATTTCTTAAGTGACCCAAGTGTAAAGGTTTATTTGTATTTGGAGAAGAATATTCTACCATCAATGTGTCGCCACTATTTTCTGGCCTAAAACCGAAGCGAGCATCCGCATCAATATTTTTTAATTCCTTCAACCAGAATTCTTTGTTAATCACAAGGTTCAAAAACCCTTTAACCACATTGTATGCTTCTAACTCTTCTACATGTTCAACAAGGTAAGCTCCAACTTTCTCCCCTACTTCTTCGGGTTTAGTTTTCAGCATTTTAACAAAAGGGAAGGTTACCAAAGTAATATCCCCTTCAAACTCTTTTCTTGTCTTCTGAAATTGAACAAGGTTTTCGCTAATCTCCTGTCCAAAAATCTCTGTAGCAGCACTCAATAAAAGTGCTTTAATTTTATTCTCCATCTTCTATCTTCTCTAACGTCTATTTTGCAACGACGTTAACAACCTTTTCTATAAAATCGAAGGCTACTTCAGCCATCTTATTTGTTTTCTCGTCTAAACAAGGATTCACTTCCACAAACTCTATACAGCTCACTTTTTCTTGAGCCGCAAAGTGTAATAAAATTTGTTCAGCTTCATCTGGGTGCAACCCATTATCAACAGGCGTACCTGTACCGTGTGAAGTATCTGCAGGATTCATTGAATCAACATCAAAGGAAACGTATACTTCATCACAAGCAGCAAATTTCGCATCCAATTCTTCTAACACCTTTTGTGTAGATTTTTCGCGTAATTCAGCCACAGTGTAGTTTTTAATACCAACACGCTCCATGTATTTATCCTCCGGTTCTTCTGTATCACGCAACGCGATAAATGCTAAATCCTCTGGAGTAATTTTAGGTGCAATTCCACCTGTATTTTTCAACTTCTCCCACATGGCTGCAGTGTCTTCGCTAACCTCATTGATACGACATTCTAAATTGTCTTCATTCAATGCTGTAGCTAAAGGCATTCCGTGCATATTACCTGTAGGCGTCGTGTAAGGCGTGTGCATATCTCCATGTGCATCTACCCATAAAACACCAATTCGCTTATTTGGATTTGCCATTTTTAGTCCAGCAATTGTACCCCCAGCAGAACCGTGGTCACCTGCAATTACTAAAGCAAAGTCATTCTTCTGTCTAATAGATTTTACAACTTCAGAAACTCTATCGTAAATCTTCACCAAACCATCAATACGCTTACCAGACCTGTATTTTACATCCGTGTCTAACAAGTGGTTCTCCGTTTCAATGGTATGTAAAGGATAACGGCCAAACATATCATTGTTTCTATTGCGTGCCGCTACTTGGATAGCACCCGGACCTAATGACGCTCCGCGCGTTCCTGCTGTAATTTCCGATTCGTTGATAACTATTGAAATATTTCTAGCCATATTATTTTCTTAGTTTAAACCGCTTCAAAAGTAGCGTTAATAGCGGCTTAAATCAAGTAATTTTAAGCAAATTATACATCCTTAAGCAAAGCCAAGCAGAGTAAGGTATAGAACTCATCTTAGAAGACCTATCATACCGCTTATTTTTGTAGAAAAATTTGGTTTAATTTGTAGTAGAAAAAATTCAATCAATATGCGCATCAAAAACTTGTTTTCATTTTTATTTATCTGTGGATTACTTACAGCCTGTACCTCTAAAACCGATACTCAAGGTAACAGGTTTGAAGGAAAACTAGTATATAAAATCACCTCTAACATGAGGGACTTTGATCCTGCAGACAGTATGAATTACCAAATTATCTACGCCAAAGATTCATTGGTAAAAACAGACAACTTTACGCGTTTTGGGAAACAGAGTTACCTCAAACACATCCCTAAAAACAGGGCGTATACCATGATGAATTTCGAAGGAAATAAGTTAGCCATTCAAACCATTCCCGATAGCACTAAAATAGCTCCTGATAAATACACGTTTTTCGAAAGGAAAGAGCAAAAGAAAATTGCAGGACTTAACGCACAATTGGTAGAAGTCAAAATAAAAGGCCACAACACGCCTATTGAAATGTGGTACGCTACAGCGGTTTCTCACGACTATAGTGATGCTATTCCAGGTATGAAAGGATTACCTCTTATTTACACCCTTGTTATTGGTGATGAAGAACTCACTTATACATTGATTGAAGCTGAACAAAGAACTATGAGTAGAGATCATTTTGGATTGCCCTCTGACTACAAAGTGATTACCACTCAAGAATTTGAAGCATTCGTAGCGGCTCCGCAAGAAGAAATGTAAAACTAACACCCCCCTGTTAATGCTTTAAAGCTTCTGACATTCACTTGTGTGGGTAATGATTGTATCTTCGTAGGATATAGAGAAAATTATGGCCAAAGGGAACGTACTTAAAAGCAGATCAGCAGACAATAAAGCGAAGAAAAAGAAGGGAACTAGTTCTTCCAAATCACTGAATCCGTTTTCTAAGTTATCCACTAAACTCGATAAGAAAAAATCTAAGCGTATAACTGGAGGTATTTTACTCTTACTCTCTTTTTATTGCTTTATCGCTTTTCTTTCCTATTTGCTAACGTGGAAATTAGACCAAGACCAGGTGATGAATAAGAATTTGTTCACCTACATGTTTGAGGATTTAACTGAGCCAACAGCCAACTGGTTAGGACGATTCGGGGCATGGACTTCTCACCTATTTATTTACAAATGGTTTGGTTTAGCTTCTTTTGGATTTTGCTTTCTATTCTTTTTATACAGCATGCGTTTGCTTTTCAACGTAAGTTTATTGCCTTTAAAAAGAAGCTCTATTATCACCACAGTTTCTATGGTGTGGTTTTCTATTTTCTTTGGATATTTTGCCGATAAAATCAGCTACCTCGGAGGATCTTTTGGTTACTTCATCAATACGTGGCTAGATCAAAACTTTGGAGCTTTTGGAGCTTTCTTGTTTATCGCATTATTACTTTTCATTGCCGTTGTTGTATTGTTTAATCCTGATTTCCAGAAAATCATGAACATGATCGGATTGGATGAACTATTCAAAGGAAGAAAGGACAAAGAAGAAAAGATACAAGCAGCCAATAATGTTGCACCAAAAGATATTCATGCTGTAAACACGATTACTGATGAAGAGATTGAAAAAGAACCAGAACCCCAAGAAGTTGATTTCTCTGAAGAGGAAGAAGAAGAACTTGTAACAGAGGAAGATTTAAATCTAACGGTTAAGAGAAAAGAGGAAGAAGAGCCTGATTCAACTTTTGAGATAGATGATAGTTTTGAAATAGAAGAACCCCAAGAAGAGTTATCACCTGTTTCAACTGCAGAGGATTCCTCAGAAGAAAACGAGGATGAATTTTCTGTTGAAGTAGCTGAAGAGGAAGAAGAATTAAGTGATTCAGAACTGAACGATCTATCAGAGAAATTTGGTGACTACGACCCTAAGCTGGACTTGTCTAACTATCAACTTCCGTCCATAGATTTATTGAATGCTTATGGTACAGGAAAAATATCTGTAGACAAAGATGAGCTAGAGGCAAATAAAAACAGAATTGTAGAAACCCTCTCTCACTACAAAATAGAAATTGCTAAAATAAAGGCTACGATTGGTCCAACTGTTACACTCTACGAGCTTGTACCTGCACCTGGTGTAAGGATTTCGAAGATTAAAAACCTTGAGGATGATATCGCATTAAGTTTAGCAGCCTTAGGAATACGTATTATTGCTCCAATCCCAGGAAAAGGAACCATAGGTATTGAGGTACCAAACTCCAAACCAGAAATGGTAAGTATGCGTTCGTTGATTGCCTCTGAAAAATTCCAAAACTCAGATGCTGAGCTTCCTGTAGTAATGGGGAAAACAATTACCAATGAGACGTATACCTTTGACTTAGCCAAAATGCCTCACTTGCTGGTAGCCGGTGCTACAGGACAAGGTAAATCGGTTGGATTGAACGCCATATTGGTGTCTATCCTTTACAAGAAACACCCTGCACAAGTGAAGTTCGTATTGGTGGATCCGAAAAAAGTTGAATTAACCCTTTACAACAAAATAGAACGACACTTCCTGGCTAAATTACCGGGAGAAGAAGAACCAATTATTACGGATACTTCTAAAGTGGTTAATACCCTAAATTCTCTTTGTATAGAGATGGATGATAGGTATGAATTGTTAAAAGATGCCCAAGTAAGAAATATTAAGGAATACAACGCCAAATTCATTAAGCGCAAATTAAATCCAGAAAAAGGTCACCGCTACCTACCGTACATTGTTGTCTTAATAGATGAGTTTGCCGACTTAATTATGACAGCTGGTAAAGAGGTGGAACATCCTATTGCGCGTATTGCACAGTTAGCCCGTGCTATTGGTATACACTTAATTGTTGCCACACAGCGTCCTTCTGTAAACGTTATTACAGGTATGATCAAGGCTAACTTCCCTGCACGTATTGCCTTTAGAGTACTTTCTAAGATAGACTCAAGAACGATACTAGATGGATCGGGGGCAGATCAGTTGATAGGTAAAGGAGATATGTTGATTTCGACAGGTTCTGATACATTCCGTTTACAATGTGGATTTGTAGACACACCGGAAGTTGAAGATATTTGTGAGTTTATCGGAAACCAACGCGCCTATCCAGAAGCATTGTTATTACCTGAATACGAAGGTGAAGGAAGCGAAGGAGGTAATGATGCCGATTTGGATGATTTAGATGCTAATTTTGTGGAAGCAGCGCGCATCGTTGTGATTCACCAGCAGGGTTCTGCAAGTTTATTGCAACGTAAGTTGAAACTAGGTTACAACAGAGCAGGAAGACTGGTAGATCAATTAGAAGCGCACAACATTGTAGGTCCATTTAAAGGATCTAAAGCCAGAGAGGTAAATTATCCAGATGAGGCTTCTTTAGAGGAATACCTTGCAACAAAAGGATTACTTTAATCTTGGCATAGCCTTTGTAAATAGAATTCCAAAATCGATTAAAAATTTACTGTTCGCAAAGAATATTGTACTTTTGCAGAGCAAAACCAAAGAACATTAATGAAGATGATGAAAACTGTAATGATAGCAATAAGCTTTTTAAGCTTAGCATTTACAACCCTAGCACAAAGTGATGAAAAGAGTGATGCAATCTTAAAAAAATTGAGTACGGAAATGAAGGCTTTGAAGTCTTTCCATATTGAATTTGATATGCACACGAAAAACAATTCTACTGGGGTTGACGAAACAGATTCTGGTGAAGGATGGGTACAAGGTGATAAGTTCTACGCAACTTTAGGTGAAAACATCATCTTAAGTAATGGTTTGAAAATTTGGACAATTACAGAAGAAACTGTTTACATCACAGATGCTGACGAAGAAGATGACGCAAGTTTGAACCCTAAAAAATTGATGACTATTTGGGAAGAAGGTTTTAAAAGCAAATACGTGAAAGAAGAAAACGGAATGCACGTAATTAGCCTATACCCTACTAACCCAGACGATGTAGATTACCACACCATCACATTGTACATCAATAAAGCAGATAACAGCTTGAAGAAAGCTATTATGAAAACAAAAGATGCGACAACAATGACGTACACCATCACGAAGTTTGAAAAGAATCCAACGATTCCAGCTTCTAAATTTGTTTTCAATAAGCAAAAACACGCAGGTAAAGAAATTATAGAGGATTAAGCCTCAATGCAATAACTTTAAACCGATTCCATTAGGAGTCGGTTTTTTTATGTTTGATAAAAACTTCGATGCAGGATTTAGAAAAAATTAAAGCAGCCCTAATTCACCAAAAGATTAAGGCCATTTACCACACCCCAAAAGGAGAGGGAGATGAACTTATTCCAGGTTTAGGAAATTTCTACACCTTCGACACTATCATTGCACTGGAAAACGGGAAGCAATATAGACTTGGTGATGCTTTTATAGTTGAATGGTTAGGAAATGTAGAACTCATAGAGATCACCCATGAGAACTGGAATATTCCGCACGACAAAAATTTCAAAGGTGTAAGCATTAAAGAACTCCTTATAGCTAACAACAAATCCTATTACCTCTTGCTTGAAAATGACGTATTGATTAACCATACCTCAGAAATGGGAGATGCGCTACATTTTCGTTCCTACAATAGCGTTTTCAATAACTCTGGGGAACTTCTAGCGCAATAAAAACACTTAGAATTTAGCACCACCTCTACTGCCCTAGATAGCAGTGGCAGCGCTAGTTGTGTTTAATTAGAAAGACCTTGCTCAAGGGTACGACCACCGGAAGTGCGCTTGTGCAATTGGACTTACTTATTAAAAAACGACTGGCCTAAAACGGATAGCTAGACCAGGCAGCCTAATAAATCCACTACTAAAACTCGCAAGGAGCCGTAAATACAACCCTTTCATTGGTGATGGGATGGTACAATTCTATGCGCTCGGCATGCAAATGTAAACGATCTGCAGGTGTGCCGTATAAATCATCTCCTACGATGGGAATATTTAGTCCAGAAGCATGCGCCGCATGTACCCTTAACTGATGCGTACGCCCCGTTTTAGGGTAAAAATACACTTTAGTCTTCCCTTTTCTTCGCTCTATAATTTCGTAATGTGTCTGGGCCGGCTTACCGTGATCAAAACAAACAATTTGTCGGGGTCTATCTTCTAAATCTACGCGCAAGGGTAAATCTATATCTCCTTCTTGCCATTTGAGAATTCCATCTAATAGAGCAATGTATCGCTTTTGCATTTTTCGCTTGGCAAATTGACTTTGCAATTGTTTATGGGCGCGTTTACTTTTCGCTACCAGCATAACACCAGAAGTCATCATATCCAAGCGGTGGACTATCATATGATCTTTACTTTCTGGATAAAGCGCTTCCATACGCGTTTGCACAGAATCTTTAAGTACTTTACCCGGTACAGAGAGCAAACCAGAAGGTTTATTGATGACTAAAAACTCCTCTTCTTCGTAAAGAATATCTATCACTTTATCTAATGATGGTATGGCTATCAAAGGATTTTCTTGTACCTCCAAGCCCTCCAACATATGTCCGAGTATAGGCTTGCACTTGCTTTGACAAGCCGGGTAATAATTTTTGTGTTTACGAATTTCAGATTTTGGAGCATCTCCCCACCAAAACTCAACGATTGCCAGAGGTTTTAAATCATTTAAATATGCAAAGTGTAGCAATTTAGGAGCACAGCACTCCCCTGCACCAGCAGGTGGTTGTTCCAATTGCGAATCTTTGAAAATATCCAACAAATTCGCTTCTTGTTTATGGGCGTTTAAAAATTTATAGTGTTCAAATATTTTCCTTTGCAGCTTATTACTTTCTTCGGCTCTTTTATTTTGTAATTCTTTGAGCCTCTCTTCGTATACGGCAATTTCAGCCTGTAAGTCGGTTAACTCCTTATTAAAAACTTGTTGTGTATGTTTAATTTGAAGTTTATCGTCTATACTCTTTTGCGCTAACTTTTGCTCTAAGCTATGGTATTCCTCTTCAGTGAGAACTTCTTCTGCCTCTTGGCGTTGTTTCTTTCTAAAAAGTTTATTGTCTTTGGCTTTTTGCTTTAAGAAGTTCACCTTTATGTGTTTGGAATCCATTAAACGGTGGTACTTCTTACACAAGGCAAGGTAGGTTTCGTCTTTTTTTAATTGATTAACCTCTTCGATAAGCGAACTAACTACGGCATATTCTTCGGTAAAGAAGCTATCGGCACTCAATAAATCGTAAACCGGTGGAACAAACCCCTCTATATGATTTGAATTACCTACTTTTCCCGAGAAGGCTGAAAGATATGCAGTGCGGCCTTCCTTATCTTCTACCACTAAAACTCCAAACATTTTACCGCGAGAAAGTTCCTCTGCGTTTTGAGCTTTGAAATTATGGTCGTTAAAATTGTCTTGCTCTATGCGATTCATCAGGTCCTCAGCGGCACATTCTGCTAAAGGATTGGATTGGTAGAAAAAAGGATAATTGAACTGAGCAGGTTTATCTATCTCCTCTAGTTCATCCATATACTTTAAAAACTTTTCCAACTCCATTTTTACTGAATTTTCATCTCTTGCAAAGTTACCAAAACCTGCTTTAGAAACATAAATTTAAACTAAGCTTCTGGTGTAAATAAGGTGTTAAGTATTAATAATTGGACCTTAATCTTCGCTTTACTTCTATCTCTTTCATCATCCTTACTTTTGGGAGCATAGAGCAATAAATTTTATCCTATCACCTCTATCTATTACTACACAAAAGATCGTTTGATTTTTTGAACGATAAGAAAGGTGTCACAATAAATGACGCCTTTTTTTATTCGCTTACTCTTATATAGAGGAATCGCAAAAAATCCGTAGTAAACCACGAATAAAAAAGCTTAAGTTGTTCAAGATTAGATTTTTTCATTTCAATAAACTTCAACGCTACCTTGGTAAAAAAAAGTACTATGTATAATAAATTTTTAGGATCACTCTGTCTTTCAATCGGTCTACTTACTACTCCCGTAAAAGCACAAGTTATTGCTGAAAATGACTTAGGCTTTCACGTGGCTGCTTCAGCTTACACCGACTTTGAGCCGTACATTCCTGTTCGGGCTTATTTTGGAACCAACTTAGAATTAGGAATTGATTGGACCCTTTATTACCAGCGTGATAAATTTTGGAAAACCGGTATCAGTTATACCTTTTATAAATCTCCTTTGAAGAATGGGATGTCGTACTACGATGAATACATTCAAATTCCATTTGTATTCTCTATTGCCAAATGTAGAGAGTTCAAGCACAACACAGATTTATACATGACTTTTGGTCCACAAGTTTCCATACAAACACGTCAAGGTAGAGCTCAACGAAACGATCGCTATTATAATTTTGACGAAAGTCACTTTGGAGGTGCCATAAAATTTGGTTTAACGGGAGAATTTGCACTGTACCAAACCATGGTGAATTACGCCCATTCTGGAGGTCTAAGGTTATCTACGGATATTCCAAAACTATTGATAAGAACGCAAGACAATTGGATGGTCTACGATCAATACATCACCGCAACCCTTTTTTACAGTATCAGTAAAAGACATCGCCCTAAGCGTAAAAGCACCTACTAAACCTAAATCCCATCAGAGGAAAATAAACTGATGGGATTGTTTATTTAATTTTAGTTGCATCAGCATTCTTAGGCAAAGCATAAAAAAATCCCAGTAGAACAATCTACTGGGATTTTCACGAAATATATAAAGGAATTATAAAGATCCTATTTTGGTAATTTTACCTTGAACTTTATCTCCAATTTTCACATCTACTTTGGCATCTAACGGCAAGAATAAATCGATACGCGAACCAAATTTGATAAAACCGAATTCTGTTCCTTGATCGACCTTATCTCCTTCTTTTGCGTAATAACAAATTCTTCTTGCTACCGCACCGGCAATTTGTCTAAACAAGATCTCTTTACCATTGTTATGCTCAACAACAAAAGTACTTCTCTCATTATCTGTACTTGATTTTGGATGCCAAGCTACCAAGAACAATCCCGGGTGGTACTTTACGTACTTCACAATACCTTTAATCGGGTTCCAATTGGCATGAACATTCAAAGGCGACATAAAGATAGATATCTGAATACGCTTGTCCTTGAAATATTCTGTTTCTTCTACTTCTTCTATCACTACAACTTTACCATCTGCCGGACAAACGATATCTAAATCTTCGGCATTTACGGTTCTGTTTGGAACTCTAAAAAACTGTACAATTAAGTACAACATTACAAGCTCTCCTAAAGTTAAGAGGTAGTATAACCAATCCCAGCCTGTTGCTTGCAACAAGAAGTAATTACCAACGTGAATTGCTCCTAAGATGAGCACTCCAATCAATATTATTAAATAACCTTCTCTGTGTAATTTCATTCTAATGTGTTAAGGGGAAGCCTTGGCTTCGGTATCATATTTAAAAATCGGCGCTAAAATACATATTAAATACAGATAATGTACCACGTATAAAAGAGAGGTGCAGCAAATAATGTCGCATCGAACCTATCTAGTATCCCTCCATGACCTGGAAGTATGTTACCACTGTCTTTAATTCCCAAGCTTCTTTTGAGCATGGATTCGAATAAATCTCCAAAGATGGCTCCAAAGGCCGCTAAGAAGGCAGCTGGAATCCAAAAGATTAAACTCATATCTGTAAGTGTAGCAAATACATATCCTGCCAGTAATGCAAAGATAATTCCTCCTATAGTACCTTCCCAGGTCTTTTTCGGAGAAATACGTTCGAATAATTTATTTTTCCCTAAGAATCTACCCGAAAGGTAAGCAAAGGTATCATTACTCCAAATAATGGCGAACATCCCTGCTGGTACTAACCACTCCCCTTCTTTGGGTGTTATTCCTTTCAATGCGATTACTAAATATAAAGGTAGGATTACATATACCCAACCAAATACAGTGACGGCCACATTATTCAAAGGAGTTTTTGATTTTCTGAACAATTCAGGTATGAAGGCCAAAAACGTTAAGGGTAAAAGCAGTACTATGTACTTCATATCCAAAAAGTCCCAACGCATGTAGATTAAAACGAAAAGGATGGATATACCTCCCACCATTCCGATTTTTTCATCGGGAGAAACGGCCTTTGTGGATCTGAACAATCTATAGAACTCAGAAAGACCTAAAACAATAAACAGCGAAAGTACACCAACCGTGGCATACTCCCCAAAATACAAGCCTCCAATGATCAGACCTACAAATGCAGCTCCGGTTAAAGACCTCAAAAGAATATCATTCATTTTCTTTACTAATTAGATATTTGGCCTTTAAGATAAAATTTTGGTGGACATAGAGCTCTATTTCTCCAAAGGCATTATACGAAGAATCCCGTTTATCAATAATGAAAACGGGAA
>NZ_JBVCPV010000012.1:0-26118 GCF_057456495.1 Lishizhenia sp.
CATGTATGGAAAAGCCACTACAAAACCCAACCGTAAAATGGGACACATCACAGTTATCAATAAAGAATTAGTAAAAGCAAAAGAAATAGCCCGAGTGATTAAAAGCAGGTTTAAAGTGATTAGTGAATAAAGAAAGTTTCTATATTTACTTCAATTCCTACTCTTTTACATGAACTAGGCGCATGAAAAAAACATTAATGGCAAGGTTCTTCGTACTACTATTATTTCTAGCTACTATCTGGAGTTTTACACTCCATGGTCAAACATATAACGTTCATAGTTTCAATCACAAATCAGAGATTGGAACGAACTTCATCAATACAATTGTAGAAGACGAGAATGGTTATATATGGATAGGAACGGAAGGACTAGGAATCACAAGATTTAATGGAAAAGACTTCAAACACTACAATAACCTTTTCCTAAACAATGGCTTAAATGTTAAACACATCTCCTTTGATGACCAAGAAAACATATACGTAGGAGCAAGAAATTGTGGCTTTTTTCATTGCCACTTAGATTCATTAGAAAAACTTCAACTCCCCCAGGACGCACAAAATCCTAGCATTTATTACCTCGAAAAACGCAACGATAGAACGGTTGTTGTTAACAATTCAGAAATCACTATTTTCTCAGGTGGTCAAACCATCGATAATATAAAACTTCCAGAAGGAGTAGAACTTAAAATTCATAATGAATTAAAGCTTCCATCATTTACGATACTTCTTACCAATCGAGGGAATTACGTTATCAATAATTATGAAATAATTCCGCTTGACCAATGGTTAGGTACAGAAAAAGAATTGGCCAACACATGTGTACATGTTTTCTTTGAAAACAATAAAATGACGCTTCTTACCAATAAAGGAAAGAAGAGCATTAATGTTTTTTTAAATGATGACCGCGTTAAGTTTTTCTATATAGACACACTTCAACTCCCCACTACATTTTCTAAAAACGAAGCTTTTACTTTTTCAGACAGATCGAATCAATACTCTTACCTAATCACAAATACCGGACGTATTTTTAAAACAGATGGCCACACCTATACTGAGTTAAAAAGTAATTTAAACGAAAAAATAAAGCACCCTACAAAATTACTGGTTGATAGAAACGAAAACTTATGGGTTAGTTCTAAAATTCAGGGTGTATTAAAATGGAGCAAATCTCCTTTCACCCCCGTAAACTACAACGATATATTCAGGTCTTCAGACATCGTGTTTTACAGAGAGATAGCTGACTCTGTCATTATTTGTAGTTTAGATAATGACGAAGCAACCTATCTTGGATTCGCTGAGCAAAAAAGCAATTTTCACAAATACAACTTCTTCATCAATAGTCACATTGAGGTTGATAACAAAAATTATTTCGGTACAGACAAGGGAGTGTATACCTACAAGAATGGTAAACTTGTTCCTGCAATTCCAGAGGTGAAGAATAAAAAATGTATGATTACCAAAAAAGATGATCATTCATTCTTTGTCTTTGAACAGAACAAAGGCTTCTTTATCTACGACATACAAAAGGGGTTAACCTATTTAGACAATCAACCAGAAAAGGAGACAAATTTCATTTTCGCCAGTGCTAAAATGCCCGGAGAAAACACCTACATTTTTGGAGGCCTAAGGTACCTACATATGTTTAAAAATAACGTATGGTACGATTTAACTCAAAAGTTAGAAAATGAAGGTTTACCAATTTCTTATCCCTACATGACGACCGATCCAAGAGGGATAATTTGGATGATGAGTCCTCATTCTATTATAGGCCTGAAATCGAATGGAGAATTAATAAAAATCACAGACATCGATCACTTAAAATCGAATTTGTTATTCAGCATTTTATTAGACGATAAAAAAAATTTGATTCTAGGAACCTCCAGCGGAATTGTTTATTTGGAACTAAATGACAAGGCATTACCAACCAACTCAACCCTATTTGGAAATAGAAATGGGTATGAAGTTTACGAGGTCAATTACAACTCCTTATGTTCAATTGCCGAAGGTAAATATAGGTTTGCTTCCTTAGAGGGAGTGTATACCATTAACCTTGAAGAACTACCTAACTATCATACACCCAAAGCCCCCATAGTTGATCAAATTAGAATTGCAAATAGAATCATTAATTATGGTAACAAAGGAAGTAGACTTAAACTGGAAGGGGATGAAGAAGCATTAATTCAGTTTAATGTTGTTAATCCTAAGTCAGATGTTGTTTACTATTCTTACAGGATTAACCACGAAAACAGCGGTAAATGGACGGCATGGAGTAAGGAAAACTCAGCCCTTATCAGTAATTCTCTCGGAACCGGAGTATATCAAATAGAAATAAGAGCTTCTTTCAACAAAAAAACGAGTAGTCCGATTAGCTACGTTGAGTTGGTGGTAGAAAAACCATTCTTAAAAAATCAAACGTTGATGTTCCTTGTAATCTTTGTATTACTCATCCTGAACATTATTTATTTAATTAGGAAGAAATCAATGAATGTAGATCAAATCATGTTGTCAAAAGATTTGAACCTACATTCCAAATTTGCAGCCCTACTCTTAATATTCGGTGCCCTTGCCATATTAGCTATTTTCTACACGGCTCCCTTCATCTTAGACAACCTCATTTACTTACCTGTATTCACTGGAGTTATCGGTGGTATAACTCTGTTAATAGGAGCTTCAACTTTATTCATCAAACAAATCAGAAGGTCTCCACAAAATCCTACAATAATTGGTTTCTTACTCGTTTTAGCTTACAATCTTTTTGGATGTGAATTATCCAACCTCCATCCTCTCTACATTTTAGGAGTAATTTTAACCTTAATCGTTACACCAATTGTATTTACAAAATTTAGTCAAATTATATCAATTTGTATAATTGTTCTTACTTCTTCGCTTTACATAGTATACTCTGTTGAGGGAGATGTACTTTTTTCTGAAACCTTTTTCATTGTTGATATTTCCATTACTCTTTTCCTTGTAATTATTACCACATACGTTAGAAACGAAGCCCTGGAGAAATTGATATTTACTTCTGGTGTGATTAATAATGAAGATTTCTTGGTGGCTTCTTTTAAACCCAATAAAGAAATTGTTTACCTCAATGAAACCTTCAAACATTTACTTCCTAAGAACTTAGAGTACTACATCAACAAGAATATTTCGGAGCTTTCTGTCATTGAAACCTTTAATCAGCATCACTTTAATGAGGTAGTTTTAGAAAAATTCAAAGACAAAGAAATGTTTAATATCAGCCTGGAATTAAATACGGGTGAACTTCGACATTTTCAATTTGTATGTAAGATTTTTAAAAATCAATTACAAGTTATCATCGGTCAAGACATCACCGAAAAATTTGAATTGGAAAAATACTATGAAGTAATTGTAAACAACTCACAGGATTTAATTTACAGACTTGATATTTCCGGACATTTAACTTTTATAAATAAACAATGTGAAAAGTCACTCGGTATAAAATCTGAAGATATCTTAGGACAATTCTACACCTCGGTTGTACATCCAGAATGGAGAGAAGAAGTACTAGATTTTTACTCTCATCAATTTAAAAACAAAATTAAAAACACCTATTCAGAGATTCCTATACTAACTAAAAATGGAAACACTGTTTGGCTTGGACAACACATGACAGCCATTTTTAAGGAAGGTGATGAAAAAGTAATTACCGGTTACTTGGGTATGGGGAGAAACATTACCGAGAGGAAAAGAAAAGACGAAATCATCAACAATCAAAATAAGGATATACGCGACTCTATTAATTATGCTAAGCGTATTCAAATGAATTTGATTCCTGAGGAGAGTAAAGTCGCTCGTTTCTTCAAGGAATCTTTTGTATACTTCGCTCCAAAAGACATTGTTTCTGGTGACTTCTATTGGATAGAACGTCTACAAAAAAAGACGATATTAATAAGTGCAGATTGTACGGGGCATGGTGTACCTGGTGCATTTATGACACTGCTTGGAATTAACCTATTAAATCAAATCATCCTTGAAAATAAAATTCTAGATGCAGGAGAAATTTTAAATCAGTTAGACATTCGTTTAAATGAGGCTTTAAGAAGAAATAAAACCGAAAAATTAAACGACGGAATGGAATGTACTGTTTGTATAATTGATGAAGAAAATGACGTTTTAGAGTATGCCATCTCGGGAAGTAAATTCCTTCTATACCAAAAGAATGGGATCCAGGAGGTAACAGGTTCTAGCTCTCACATTGGAGAAGGACACTCACTTTCTACTCCTTTTAAAAGTGTGGTAACCTCTTTCAAAGAAGATGATGTTATTTATCTGTTTAGTGATGGAATTGTAGATCAATTTGGAGGAGAGAAAGGTAAAAAACTTAAAAAGTCGCGTTTCATCAAACTAGTAGATGGCGTAAAAGATTTGGATTTAGCAAAACAGGAAAAATCAATAAAGTCATTCATGGAAAACTGGATGAAAAATGAAGAACAAACCGATGACATCTGTTTAATTGCTGTAAAAAGAGATGCGGCAAACAAATTATAATCCATATTTTTGTGCAAAAATTATAGTATGGCAGAAGTAGGAATCATTATGGGTAGTAAGTCAGACTTACCTATCATGCAACAAGCAGCAGACATTTTAAAGGAATTAGGTGTTGAATATGAAATGAACATTGTTTCAGCGCACAGAACACCTGAGCTTATGTTCGATTATGCAAAAAATGCGCATAAAAGAGGGATTAAAGTGATTGTTGCTGGAGCTGGTGGAGCTGCACACTTACCAGGAATGACTGCTTCTTTAACTCCGCTTCCAGTAATTGGAGTTCCCGTAAAATCTAGTAACTCTATTGATGGGTGGGATTCTATCTTATCTATTTTACAAATGCCGAACGGTATTCCTGTTGCCACTGTTGCCTTAAACGCAGCAAAAAACGCAGGTATTTTAGCGGCAAAAATAATAGGAGCATCTCGTCCAGAATTGCTTGAGCGTTTATCTGCTTACATGGAGGAATTGAAAGAGAAAGTAATGGAAAGTGCTAAAGATTTATAAGCACAACATATCACATTAAAAAAGCCCCGACTTCCATCGGGGCTTTTTGTTTATTGGTAAATTAAATAGGATTTTCTCATTTCCTTAAAAGCATCTAAATCGGCTTTCCAAGAACCTCTGATAATTGCTTCTGGAAGTCCTTTTTCAATTTGTTTCCTCAATTCATCTGTACCTGCAAGTAAATCAAACCAATTTCCACCTTTGGTAAAGAATTCATCTACCGCTGTATTTCTGTAGGCATCAATTAACCATGACAAATACAGGTAGTTCATTTTTTTCTTGCCCGCAGCATGTAAGTTTACACCTTTACACTCCTCTCCTTGAAGTTTAGGATGTTTCGCTCCGTAGCTTGGCGTTGGAGTAAAGGTAAATGCCGTTGTACTATCTCCGTATTGTGGATGACCATACACTTCAAAAGGAGTATCAGTTCCTCTCCCTACACTCATCACCGTTCCTTCGAATAAACATAAACTTGGATATAGAAAAACTGCTTCTCTCGTTCTTAAATTTGGAGAGGGAGCGATGGGTAAAATATAGCTATCTGTTCTTCTATAATTTAAACATGGAACTACAGTCAAGTTACATTCCACTCCATTTTTCAACCATTTTTCTCCGTTGATCATTTTAGCATATTCCCCTATGGTCATTCCATGTAAAATCGGAATGGGATGCATGCCAACAAAACTCTCAAAACCTTCTTTTCTAACTGGACCATCCACTACATCTAAATTAGGGTTAGGTCTATCTAAAACAATAACCTCTACACCCTGTTCAGCACAGGCTTCCATTACATAGTGTAAAGTAGAAATATAGGTGTAGAAACGAACCCCCACATCTTGTAAATCAAAAACAACAACGTCTAATCCTTGTAATTGCTCTGGCGTGGGTTTCTTATTACTTCCATAAAGTGAAACTACGCTTAAACCTGTTTTTGGGTCCTTATTATTTTTCACATGTTCACCTGCATCAGCATTCCCCCTAAAGCCATGTTCAGGAGAAAATACACGAACCACATTTACATCTTCTACGAGTAAAAAGTCCACCAAATGTAGACTATCCTTCGTACTCGTTTGGTTAGCAACCACTCCTACCCTTTTGCCATTAATTTTATCCAAATACATTGCCGTATTCTCTGCTCCACACGCCAAAGGCCTTTTAAATTCAATTTGTAAAGCTCCATCCGCAATTTGATTCGTATCATTTTGTGCATGAATAGCTCCTATACTTAAAGAAATAGTAAAAAGAAGTCCGAAAAATTTATGTATTGAGTACATTAGCAAATAAATTTTAAAATTGAATTTCACGTATTACATAGCAAAAAGCTTGCAAAAAGGGAAAGGTGAAGGGAAGAAAATTTCTCGTCCCATCGTTCGTATCTCCATAATAAGCATAGCCATTTCGCTAGCGGTAAATTTAATAACAATTGCCGTTGTTACGGGATTTCAACAAGAAGTAAGAGACAAAGTTGCTGGATTTGGTTCTCACGCTCAAATATTAAAGGCTGGTGAGTACTCTACCTTTGAGGGAGAACCCATTGTAAAGGATCCCGAATTTGAACAACTCTTGCTCAATATACCTGAGGTAAAAAACATACAGAGTTTTGCCTACAAACCTGCCTTACTGCAATCTAAGCTCGACACTATTTGGTATAACATCAACGGAATAGACACCTTTCAATTAGAACAAGAAATTCAAGGCGTCGTTGTAAAAGGTGCCGGAAAAGAATTTGACTGGAGCTTTTTTAAGGAAAACCTTGTAGAGGGAAGAATCCCAGATTATTCAGGAGCTAGCAAATCCAATGAAATTCTGATATCTGAAAAAATCGCTCAAAATCTAAACTTAAAAATCAACGAAAAGACCCGTGCTTTTTTTGTGGAGAACAATGCTGTGAAGAAGCTATTTACAGTTGTTGGAATTTTCAATTCAGGCTTAGAAGAATTTGATAAAGAGATTATTCTTGCTGACATACGCCAAGTACAAGATCTAAACGACTGGGGGATACAAGCTAAAATTAGAGTTGCAGACACCATGATAGGTGGTGATCAATTATTGATATATGCAGATGTTAATGGCGGAAATGGAAATTACAAATACGATTGGGGCCGCGGTTATGAAAAGAATTATGGTTTTACCTACTGTGATGTAAAAGACACTGTAATTCGCTTGATAGTTTCTGATTATTGGATGGAACTTTCACAGCGCGAAGAAGACAGCAGCATTCCTGATACTGCCTATTTAAAAATAGAAATTAAAGGAAACAAAAACATTCCCTGTGAAGCCAATGTGGATATGTTCGGTGAAATTGAAAAGGAATACCTCAATGATACGGGTACAAAGTTTGCCATACATTTTAAACACGGAAAATCTATGTATTTTGAATACATAGACGGTAAAGGAAGTTCTGAAAACTACATCGGCGGTTATGAAATAAGCGTGAAAGAATGGGATCACTTGAACACCATAGTAGACGATATTAAAAACATGTTGATTACACAGGAAACGGTAGACATCAACGGTGACTCTCAAATCCTTCTGAATAAGTACAACATCAGAAGTATAAAACAAGATAGAGAGGAGATTTTCCTGTGGCTCGACTTTTTAGACTTAAACGTATACATCATACTTATCCTAATGCTTTTAATTGGTATAATAAACATGGGATCAGGTCTATTAGTACTCATCATAACCAAGACCAATTTCATAGGGTTATTCAAGGCTTTAGGGTCTAGTAACTGGAAGATTAGACAAGTCTTTTTATACCAGGTAAGCTTTTTAATTTTAAGAGGATTATTCTTTGGAAATTTAGTAGGAATTGGCTTTTGTTTGTTACAAAAACACTTTACAATTATCCCGCTTGATGCTAATATTTATTACTTAAATGCAGTTCCCGTAAACTTGAGTATTTGGCACGTATTGGCTTTGAATGTTGGAACACTCATTGTTTGTGTAATAGCCTTAATTATTCCGAGTTATGTCATTACGAAAATCAGTCCGGTAAAAGCCATGAAACTGAAATAGAAGTAATGTGAAAACCCGCCAAAATTACGGTGAGAATGGCGTTCTGTCTGCTTAAATTCACTTTTTCCAAAATTTTCTCTGACAAAGTGTCTTATTTCCCTTAATGGCAATATCTTTGCCTCCGCAAAAGCAAATTGAAATAAATGGCAAAGCAAGAAGATAAAATACAAGACGAAGTTACTCAAGAAGAGATGGATGCGAAAGCAACTGAACAAGTTGAAGAGCAAGAAGAGACTCCTCAAGAACCTACTTGGGAAGAGAAGTACAATGAGTTGAACGACAAGTATTTAAGATTATACTCTGACTTCGATAATTTCAGAAAGAGAAACATCAAAGAAAAGGCTGATTTAATTAGCAATGCTGGTGCTGGAGTTATCAAGGACTTGCTCCCAATTTTAGATGATTTTGAACGTGCAATTAAGAGCAATGCCAATACAGAAGATGTAAATGGTTTGAAAGAAGGTTTTGAATTGATTGCCAATAAGATGAACAACATTTTGAATGCGAAAGGGTTGAAAATGATGGAATCTAAAGAAAAGGCATTTGATGCAGACTTGCACGAAGCAATTACAAACATACCTGCTCCTACAGAAGAATTAAAAGGAAAGGTAGTTGACGTTATTGAAAACGGATACTACTTAAATGACAAAGTGTTGCGTTACGCAAAAGTAGTAGTTGGTCAATAGGAAAAATTAATATGAGTCAAAAAAGAGATTATTACGAGGTACTCGGTATTTCAAAAGGAGCGAGCGCTGCTGAAATCAAAAAAGCATACCGTAAACTCGCATTGAAATTTCACCCTGATAAAAACCCAGACGACAAGGAAGCTGAAGAAAAGTTTAAAGAAGCTGCTGAGGCGTATGAGGTATTGAGTGACGAACAAAAACGTCAGCGTTACGATCAATTTGGTCATGCTGGAGTTGGCGGAGCTGCTGGTGGTGGTTTCGGTGGCGGAGGTATGAATATGGATGACATATTCTCTCAATTTGGTGACATATTCGGTGGAGCTTTTGGCGGATTCGGTGGTGGAAGCCGCGGTGGAGGACCAAGACGTTCTAAAGGAACCAACCTTCGTGTAAAGATTAAACTTACTTTGGCAGAGATTGCTGAAGGAGTTAAGAAAAAGATTAAGGTTAACAAATTAGTGAATGCTGAGGGTGTAACTTTTAACGATTGTAAAACATGTAACGGTACAGGAGCTCAAACACGCGTTGCCAACACGCCATTTGGAGCGATGCAAACGCAAACAACGTGTTCTTCTTGTAACGGTACCGGTAAGGTAATCGGTAAGAAACCTGCTGGAGCAGATAACAACGGATTAGAACGTAAAGAAGAAGTTATCGAAATCGATATCCCAGCTGGTGTTGAAGAAGGAATGCAACTTTCTGTAAGAGGAAAAGGAAATGCAGGTCCTTTCAACGGAATACCAGGAGATTTACTGATTGTTATTGAAGAAGTACCACACGAAAGCTTACGTAGAGATGGAGATAACCTTCACTACGAAGCTTACATCAACTTTGCAGATGCAGCTTTAGGAGCAAGTATTGAGGTTCCTACAGTAAGCAGTAAAGTGAAAATAAAAATTGACGCTGGAACACAGAGTGGTAAAATGCTTCGCCTAAGAGGTAAAGGTTTACCTAGTGTTCAGGGCTATAGCAATGGAGATTTGTTTGTCCACATCAACGTTTGGACGCCGAAGAGTGTATCTAAGGAAGAAAAAGAGATGTTGGAAAAATTAAGAGAAAGCGAAAACTTTATTCCGAATCCGGACGGAAAGGAAAAAGGCTTTTTTCAAAGGGTGAAGGACATGTTCCAAGCCTAGTTTTATAGTTAATACTAAAGAATCCCGATGCATTATTGATGTATCGGGATTTTTTTATTCTGCCCCCGATAGCAATGACACCCCGGAGTTTAAAAAGTTAGGAATATAGAAAAAGTGCAAGCGACTTTAGAAGCTTGAAGTTTGACTTAATATTACTTGCTTTTTAAAGGAGGAGTAAAATGGAAAGCGGGAAAAGGCAGCCTAATCTTGAATCGTTAATTTACCTTCTAAATGTTGTTTACGACGTTCTTCTAAGGCCAAGAATACGGCACAAATACCCCAGATAGGAATAGATGCCTTGTCTGTATCTAAATAGTTATTTAAAAAACCGTGTACGAAATAAGTTACCAAAGCTAGCACCAATAATAGAATGATTCTACGGTATTCTGTATCTTCTTTAGGGTACTTAATGTAAAGGGTAATTCCTTGATAAAAAATTGCGGCAACTACCAACAATATACTGATGAGTCCGAGCAAACCACTCTCCGAAAGCGGACCTAAATACTCAGAATGGGCATTACCTCCATCTCCAAAATTGGTAGAGATAATGGTTAAATTTTCGGGATCTTGAAAACGCGCATATTCGAAGGCATAGGTTCCTGGTCCATACCCAAAAACTGGTCTATCTTTAAACATTTCTAAGGCACAATCCCAACGATTTAAACGCTCTAAGTTTGAAGCATCTGTGGTTACATTCGTCGCTGATTGTAGACGCTCTCCGAAATCTTCTGTGGTGTGTTCTTTATCGTTTCGGGCCATTTCCATTTGTATCGTATCCCAAGAGACGAGTACGAGTAGGGCGACAAAGATGGTACCTCCTGCCAAATACTTGAACTTAATTTTGAAGTGTATACACAAGTAAACGATAAAGGCCGCAACTACAGATAACCAAGCTGCTCTCGTGTAAGAAAAGTATAAAGCAACCAGGTTAACCACTAAAAAAGAGACCAAAACCACAAGGGTTAGTGGATCGTGTTTTTTAGATAACAACAAAGCCAATACGATATATAAGTTTAGCGCTACAGCTGCTCCATAAATGGTATGATCTTTAAAGAAGGGAGACATTACCCAGTGCCCTTCTTTTTCACCGAAGGCATACAAACTATGGTTGATTACTGTATAAATCATTGTAATTACCATACCTGTTGCGAACAACCATAAGAAGGTTTTGATGCGTTGCTTCTTACGGAAAACATAGGTACCGTAAAGTAAAGCAGGAATAATGAACCATAACTTCACCAACAAAAACTTAAAGCTCACCAAAACATGAGAACTTGTAAGAGATGTAGTAAACATCCAAAACAGGTAGAAGCCTACCGCCCATACTATGGGTTGTTTCCACAAATGTTGCGGTAAAAATCTTTTGTGGAAATGTTGCATTAATATCCACAACATTAACCCAAAAAGCAGGGGTTCTGTTGGGATAAAGAGTCCCATTTTCCCATCTGTAAATTCTTCTAAATTGACGGACAAAGGGGTTAACAGTGCCACCAAAAGGAATACTTGTTCTGTATAAAAAATAGCAAAATAAACTACTAAAAGCACCAATGGTATTACGTTGAGGTAATAATTTCCATCGAGCATAAAATACCCATTGAGGAGAATAAACATCCCCACCAAAGGCAATAGTATTTTATTTTTTAGCAGTAGCATAGTGTTACGCTACTCTTTTTAATTCTCTAATTTTCTCAGCAACCAATAAGTAGAAAATGGTTAAAACAAATGCCGAGAAAGTGATTAAAAGCACAATTATAGAACGCTTTGGTTTTGCTTTTTTATCTGCAGGAACCGCACTTTCTACCACGAATTTGTGTGTAAAGTTTTCGTAAGCATCAGATTCTGCTTGCTCATAAGAAACCTCTTGATCAGTTAACTTTTCAATACGGAACTCTCTTAAATCTGCCAAGGCATCATAACGTGAACCATATTTTACGTTTACTTCTATCTGCTTTCTAAAGAACTCTCTGTCTTCTGGTCTTGATTCATTTAATGCGCTAAAAAGATTGGCTCTAGCTTCTGGTCCAACAACTCCCATTGCTGCCAAGCTATCCATTTCATTAATCAAAGCTCTTTGCGACTCATTTAACTTGTCTAACTTTCGCTTGTTAACCTCGTACGCCGGGATTGTTCTTTCTTTGATTAAATCGTTTTTAACGGTATCAATTAAATCAACAATTTTATTGGCAATATTTGCTGCTCTTTCTGGTTGTTCATCCAATACATCAATTAAAATAGAACCGTAACGCGTACGTTCGAAAGCGATGTGTTGTTCATAAGCTTTACCCAACTTATAGAAACGGTTGGGGTCATCTTGTTCAATTTCATAAACCTCCATTAAATTGAAACGGTCAACAATTTTATTACGGATTTTAGATGATTGTAAAATCTGAATCAACTGCTCCGCTTGTTCTTCCTCTCCAAAGTCCATAGCGTTAGCTTTGGCATTTCTTTGTTCAGAGAAAGAAACAGTACTCGTTGCCGCTGGGAAAACAATGGCTGTAGATTGATACAGTACTGTCATCATTAAAGAAACTACAATTCCAATTATAAAAGCTGCTGCTGAAATACCTATGATTACTTTTCGTTTGGACCACAAAAAGATGAGTAAATCCTGAGCTCCTGAGTTGTTGGTTTCTGTTTTTTCCATAGTCGAGAAATTTTGGGCAAAAATAAGCTTATTTATTTTCTTTTATGAAGGAATAAACTAATTGTTATTGGTTTTATTGTGTACAAAAAAAAGTCGCAACGAAAGCTGCGACTTATAGCGTAAATTTATGTACCAAACAACTATCGTATCAGATACATTTTACCAAAGTTATTTTTGAAATATTTTTCACTCAAGGTTGTAGAATTGTTGTTCTCATCGCTCACTGTAACCTCTCTTCGCGTAATATCTTCTCCATCTATCTGAACATCCACTCTATAGATATATACACCATTTGCTAATTGATCCCCGAAGTCATCTCTTCCATCCCAGGCGTACTCTGTGATGTTCCTACCAATACGAATCGGTCCAATTTCATCCTCGGTAATCGTTCTAACAACAGTTCCGGTAACCGTCATTATTTGAATCCTGATTTCATCGGGGACTTTACTTCCGGTAAGTGTAAACACGAACTGCGTGGAAGTTGAGAAAGGGTTCGGATAATTCATCATTTGCGTGATTGTAGACGCATTGATAACTTCAAAAGTCACCTTATACTCTAGGTCTCCTGATAAGTTACCTGATCTATCGGCTCCTTGTACATAGAGTTCATAAATTCCATCCTTTTCAAAAAGTGAAGGATATATTATTTTGAAACGTCTGTTTTGATTATTAGCTGGAATCCACTCCATAACTACTTGACCATTACGCATGAAAGGAATCTTCTTTTGTATTCCATCAGGATCGGTAATGAACACTCCGAATTGCGTTGTATCTGTATCGCTGTCCATCACTAGGAAATCATTATCATCTTTGAGCGTTATCACTATTTCCGCTTTAGGATTTACGATATCCCCATTCAAAATGTGAATACCGTCAAATGTCACATCAAGTATAGGATTTACATCGTCTCCCTTCACATAAAAAGAACGTTGTAACACATTATTAAAATGCGCAAGTTCTGGTTGATCTGTTGTTACTAAACTTCCATTTACATAAGGATTCACTTCCATCCAAAAAGAATTGAATCCATCTAAACCTAGGGTATTGAATGTAATTGTGTCTCGTAACACATCAGTAACTCTTAAACTATCTTGTCTTGGATATGGAATAGGAATAATGTTTCTGTCTTTATCCTCTATCCAGTACCTCACTAAAAGAGAATCCATATCGATATTATCAATATTCCTCACGTCTATAGCAAAACTTATATCCTCCCCTTCATTTAACGTGTCCTTACTCGGTAACCAGGTATAAAAGTTTTGAGAACCATCTATTGCCGCTTCGGGCAATGGTGAGTATAACACATGCCACCTATCTACTTGGGCAGGGGTTAAGGTTGTACGGTCTTCATATTTGGCAATTAACCTTAAATATGGATACGCATCTGCATTGATAAACTGATTAAAATTGGTAATGGAATCGTTGCTTGTAAAAAGCGTATCATAGGTTAACATTACATTTTTACCATAATCTAATGCTTGGATAACCAATCGTGTTGAATCTCCTGTTGGATTTTCTAATGCATTTTGTTTCCAATACAAGGTTTTCCATTCTGCTGCTGGACCAATAATGGTAGAAGTTTCAGAGCCTTGATAATCAAATCCTGAAATAACAGCTTCTAACTCAATAAAATCATAAACATTTTGCGCTACCGTTTCTGTGGTAAATGCAGGGTTACCTTTTTGACCGATATGAATAAAGGCCATATCCTCTTGCCCAACAAAAATACTATCTGAACCCAGCGTATTTTGGAAAGTGTTGAAAAGACCAGGGTAAAGATTTTGCCAATTTCCAAACTCAGCATTTCTAGCTGTATAGACGATGTAATAATAACCATCCGGAATTCCTGTTTCCAACATGTCGTTTAACGCTTTAAGCTGCTGAACACTATTTTGTCTGAATATGAAATATCCCTCAGACCTGGGTCTACAGGCACAATCATCATTCACATTTCCGAAATCCATAGCAGGATCAAAAGTTCCAGCTGCACAACTACTTATCCAAGGTTCTAAGGTTACGGGATCTACAACTGCAACATGTATAGAAGCTACAGGTTGACAAATTGCATAATCTACCATCGCACCGTTCAACTTCCACATGGTATATACAGAGTTACTATGGTCATAAACCTCTGCTGAAATCGTTTTCTGAACAGGACCAAATTCTCTTTTTCTATCAGCTCGCACATAATCTACGTTATTGAAGCCGCCATTTTTAAATTGAAAGAAATGATCTTGTCCCCAACCTTCTTTTCCTTCTATATACTGAAAAGAATATTCTCTCCATTGTGGAACAGTACTGTCTACGGCAACACGCCAAAAATAAGCCACACTATCCTCCAATATCAATGGATCTATCATATTCGATGAAGCGTTTTTCCATTCATCATAGGCCACCTCGTAAACACCACCAATTCCACTTTTGGTCATAACCCGTTTCTCCGGACTGTTGAATAAATCTGTAGTATCTATTTCAAATAAATAGGTGTTATAGTCAGCAATAGGGTTCACTGTCGAGGCCTTTACCGAAATTTTATCTTCAGGAACCACAGCGTAATTATGAGGAAGTACCGGAATTATACCATCCACTTTATAATAGAAGGTTTTATCTACTTTATTATTCCCAAATTCATCATAGTTTTCAGGTATGAAAGAAGGTAAGTCCACTTGTATCTGGAAATTATTTACCCCTAAAGCAATAGAGGTTTGGAGTGGGATGGTTAATCTTATCGTATCCTTGTAAAGTAATCCATTTACCGGCACATTATACACACTATCCAACGCGCTCAATGGGAAATCTCTTCTCACTTCTAAATTAAAAGTATCTGTTATGGCTCTCCCTAAATTGGTTAATATGACATTTACTGTTAGAGAATCTGTCGCTAGAGAAACATCTTCTGGAGTGAAGAACACATCGTCTACCTCAACATCTATTTCAGGTTTTGCATGCCAATTCAAACGTAGACCGGGGTCACCATGGAATACCATTTGTGCAGTTGTTGCCTGCAGCAAGAAATTATTTGTAAAGTTTTGCTCATTTACCTTTATGGTTTCTTGAATCTGTTGTGCAAATGTTTGACCATAATTCTTAATCCCCATCTGCCTATACAATTCCGCAGTATAAATATTTAACATATAAGGATAACCATACTCCGAAGAGGATAAAAAACCTATGGTCCCAGCATCTTGGGCATGATTAAATTCTTCGGATGCAGAAGAATAATTCGGAAGAAAAATATTACCACTCAAACATGCATTACCAATAAGTATAGGATATTTCCCTTGATTATTCCAGTTTTGAGGATCTTCCACACTCAGATCAAAACCATCTGGAGTGGCATGTCCAAAGAAAGTCATCAAAGACACTCCTGTTTGCAATTTATCAAACAACACATTTAAGTCGACCGGATTAATAGGATTGGAAGTTGTTTTGTAAAAAGAGAATACCTCTCCTCCAAAATCAGCTCCTTCAATCGTATTTTCGTATATCCCTAAATAAGCTTTGAAAAGATTTTGCTGGGCTGCTGTAGAACCTCCACCAAAGTGTAAAACCTTCTTCTGCCATTCTTTGGCATCCTTGGTATACACACTGTTTTGATCTTGTGCTAATTCAAAATCTTTTACCTTATTGAGGTAAGCAATAAGTTCATTGTTATCTTTTACAGAAACTCTACCCGTAGGAATTGCGGGCACCCATTTATATTGAGGTGTAAATCCTGTGGTTAACAATATATCGGATGAAGGATAGCCGTAACTAGGAACAAGAGACATTTGGAAAGCTCCATTATTCTTACGCGTACCTATCCCAAAAGTTGAATTGGGAGGGTTAGCCTCCCTAACTCCTTTTCCTAAAATCAATAATGCCGCTGGTTTAACCTGAGCAAAATCATACACATGATTTAAAAACCGTTTTAATCCTAAAACATGTTTTTCTATACCACCACCATATTGTAAATACAATTCTTTAACCTCTGCTGTGAGCACATTATTTTGCCCACCAGCTACAGACCCTCTATATGCCGCATATTGAAATGCCCCAGTTTCTATTTTCTTATTATAGATGATGATATATGCAGAATCAGCATTGATTTGAGAATAGTCGGTAAAGAATCCCGTAGGAGTTACAGGTTTGATCTCTGTAACATTCGTAATTAAACTTGTTCTACTGATAATAATTTTTTGACGCTTCCCATTGTTGGCATTGGGAATAATGGTATGCCACTCGCCATTTATGTACTCCATGCGCGTTTTCCTCGGTACATTACCTCCAAGCACGTAGCAAACTCTTGGAGCACCTCCTCCTCCGGCAAACTTGATGTAGTTTTTACCTTGAGAATGATCATCCACAGTCACCTCCAGATAATTCGCACTTGTCGGCGTTTGAGGATATTCTATGGATAAATAATTGATGGCTTGACGATCTGATGCGACCCCCAAGTTTGGCGGTACTTCAAACAAGAAACTAGAAGTTCCATTATTCAATTCATTTACATTAACTTCTCTTTCATGAAAAATGCTTTTATATCCCGTAAAAACAGTATCCGTTAAATTAAAGTAAGTGTTATTTCCTTGACTAATATACCATGAACCTTGATGGTTTCCAGCACCTGAAAAACTCGCATTAGATGCCGAAATAGTTTTTGATTTGAAAATAGCATTGGGCTGACCTAAGTTTTGACCATAACCATAAATGTTCGGAGTCGGGAGGTTATGCCATCCACCAGACCAATTTGGACCACCATTATAGGTTCCACCACCCCATCCTTCTCCTTCTTCAAAAATGGAACGATGACCTACACCTTCAGTAGTACCGTAGTAATATTTATTGGAATAGGTTTTTATTGATTTATTCCAAACATAACGCGTCGGGTTATAGGCAGAATAATTAATATCCGTTTCCTTAAAATATCGTTGACTCGGGGTCGGTGACCATGTAATAAAATAGATTAATGTGTCGTTGTACAAAGAATACTCTGGATTGGCAATATCAGCTGGAGTTTCATATAGTTTTTGATCTAACCATCCATCATTTCTTTCTGCGTAAAACTCAATAAAATCTGTAGAGTCAAAGGCCGGGGTGTTTCCGACCTCGATGTAAAGAGGGACCTGTTTTTCCTTTCCGTAAATTTTTATATCCTGATGAGGAATTGTATTTACAGGTATACCTGCTGAAAGCAAATCTTCGTAGGTAAGGCGGTATATACCATCCTTAACAATTTTAAAACTGTAATATTTTTGATTGTAATTAATCCATTCATTCCCATATTGAGAATAAACACCTATACTAAGTAGTAGCAAAAGAAGTGTTAGAAATTTCTTCATCGCATATTTTTAGGTTTCTCCAATCCAAACTTTAGAGATATGATATGTGTGTATGCGTTTACGGCTCCTCCGAGATTTGTAAAGGCATAATCCAATGTCACCCCTTTAAAACCAACGCCTATTCCGACATTTGGTTGGTAGGTATAGCTATAATTGTCGTCAAAATCTTTAACCTGCTGCACCTTGTTTAGTCCTGCTCTCAACGCAACAAACTCCTTGTAACCGACCTCTACACCTAAATGAGGGTCTCCACTAATCACATCCGTTTGTAGTAAAACATTTCTTCGTTTATCTGTGGTGAGATCTACATTTACCTCTGCATTCACAAACATTCCTTGTTTTCCTAAATCATGTCTATAATTAGCTGCAAAGATTAATCTTGGCAGCGTTAATTCTAAACCATTTTCAGGTATTTCGTTTCCTGTTTCTAGGAACACTTCCTTGGTAGCATCATCGAGGTTAAACATCCAAGCATTAAAGGTTGAGGTTACATCTCTCCCCATCAAGGCAAAATTCCAATGTTTATTCATTTGGTATTGCAACCCAGCATCTAAACCGAACCCCCAAGATTTGGCAAAATCTCCGGCCTTACGGTGAACCACCTTAAAGTTACCACCAAAAGACAAGCCTTTTACATTGAGTTCTCTAGCATAAGAGAATAAAAAAGCCATATCAGCAGCTGTAAAGGTTGTTATTCTATCGTAATCAATACGCCCTTCATTATCTATCAATTGGGTAGTATTAGGAATATCGTCCACTCCAAAACGGATGGCAGAAAAAGCTACAGTACTCTTTTTATCAAGAGAATGCGCAATTCCCAAGTAATCATATTTAGCGATACCGGCAAAGTATTCTGAGTGCATTAACGCCACTTCTGCCCATTCGTCAACATGTGTCAATCCCGCAGGGTTCCAATACGCGGCGGTAACATCCCTTACATTTGCCACATTTGCATTTCCCATAGCATAGGCTCTTGCACCCACACCAATTTGTAGGAATTCATTGGAATATTTGGGAGCAACAGTACTCTCTTGAGCCTGAGTATTCAAGCAAAGTGAACAAAATAAAACAGTAAGGGCGGCTAACTTTTTCGTATTTTTCATAGTCTAATAACTGCGAAAGGCTTTAAAAATTGTTCTAATCTACAGCAAATAATTCTTTGTGCATAATATAAAACGATTTTTAGCAGGATAAGTTAGTTCAACAACAATTATCTTTCTATTTTCGGGCTAAAAAGAATGTTTACACTTCCTAATATTACAACTGGACTAAACCTTCTATCTGGTTGTACATCAATAATTTTAGCCATAGGTGGCAGATTAGAACTTGCTGTGCTCTTCATTTTTTTGGCTGCAGTATTTGACTTTTTGGACGGGATGTTAGCAAGAGCATTAAAGCTCTCAGGTGAATTAGGAAAACAACTCGACTCATTAGCCGACATGGTAAGCTTTGGTTTTGCCCCAGGAATTCTGGTTTTCGTTTTGTTTATTATCAGTGGAGCCATGGACATTTTTGTTCAGAATGGTGGTGACATTCATAATTTCTGGATGAATGGAACATTCGGTTACAACGTTTCTTATTGGGTACAAACTTACCTTAACGATTTATTAGGGAATCAATCAGTGATGTATCCTTCACATTTTAAAGGATGGTATTTATTCTTACCCTTTGTAGGTTTCATTATTCCTTTCTTTTCACTTTTCAGATTAGCCAAATTTAATTTAGACACGCGTCAAACAACTTCTTTTATTGGATTACCAACACCAGCCAACACCATCTTTTTTGCCTCATTTGCGTTAATGCTTTGGGATGGATTTGGGAGCAATGATTGGAAAGCAACTTTATCTACAGTTCTGATTAAGGATCAAGTGCTCATGAGTTTAACAGTTATATTTAGTGCATTATTAGTATCGGAACTACCATTATTTTCATTAAAGTTCAAAAGCTTGAAATTCAGTGAAAACGGGCTCAGATACATCTTTTTATTAATAAGTTTAATATTAATTGCACTTTTATTAGTGTGGGCTCTACCAATTATTATACTTTTGTACCTGATTTTATCGATTATTGATAATTATTTGATTAAAAATAGAAAGCATGAAATTCAAAGCTGAGATTGATGTGATGCCATTAGAGGCTCTTTTAGACCCACAAGGGAAAGCTGTTAGTAACAGTATGAAAAATATTGGTTTACCTGAAATTGATGGTGTTAGAATAGGTAGACACGTAAGATTGTTTGTTGAAGCATCTAACGAAACTGAAGCATCTGAAAAGGTAGAGCAAGCTTGTAAAAAATTGTTGGCTAACCAAATTATGGAGAGCTACACATTCCACATTGAAGAAGCTTAATTTCCTCAACATATTATTAAGAAAGACTGTCTCATTGAGACGGTCTTTTTTTTTGCACCTAACTTTCACACAACAAAAAAGGAGTAATTTTTCAATCACTCCTTCTCCAATATATATTTTGAATTACTTCAATTCGTTCTCTATAGCTACATGCAATTTAAATCCTCGCAGCTCATTTCCTTGTGCTATAATATTACCATCACCATCCAATAAAAAAGAATAAGGTATGCCTCGAATTCCAAACTTCTTAGCGATTTCATTACCTTCATCAAAACCGTGGTATTTCCATTTCAAACCATCCGCTTCTATGGCTTTCTTCCAGGCCTCTTTATTTTTATCTAAAGAAACACTAAAAACTTCGAAACGTTTTCCATTTTTAAACTTAGCCTTTTTGTATTTATTATAGGCCTCCACCACGTTTGGATTTTCTTTCCTACAGGGCCCACACCATGATGCCCAAAAATCTAATAAGACATAATTACCCTCAAGGTCTTCCAAAGAAATTTCTTTCCCATCCGGATCATTAAGAACAACACTGTATGCCTTTTCACCATTTTTAGGTGTTCCTGCAACCAAAAGGAAGGAAAGAAGAAACAAGCTTAACAATTTCATGATTACATTCTTCTGATATCTGCACCCAGGTTATTCAAACGTAAGTCAATATCTTGATACCCTCTATCAATTTGTTCAATATTATGAATAACACTCTTTCCTTCTGCTGAAAGCGCGGCAATTAACAAAGAAACTCCGGCTCTAATATCTGGAGAGGTCATTTGAATACCTTTTAACGAGTGTTTTCTATCCAAACCAATCACAGTAGCCCTGTGTGGATCACACAAGATTATTTGAGCCCCCATGTCAATTAACTTATCCACAAAGAATAAGCGCGATTCAAACATTTTTTGGTGAATCAAAACTGAGCCCATAGCTTGCGTTGCGGTTACCAACACAATACTCAATAAATCAGGTGTAAATCCGGGCCAAGGAGCATCTGATATCGTAAGGATGGATCCATCAATAAACGTATCTACTTGGTAGGATTCTTGACTTGGAATATATAAATCATCCCCTCTCAGTTCCATGTCTATACCTAAACGCTGGAAAGTGTGAGGAATAATTCCTAAGTTTTCATAGCTCACATCTTTGATTGTAATCTCAGATTGCGTCATAGCTGCCAAACCTATAAATGAACCAATTTCAATCATATCTGGAAGAACTCTATGGAAACATCCTCCCAGTTCGCTCACCCCTTCTACAGTTAGCATGTTACTGCTGATTCCAGAGATCTTGGCTCCCATTTTATTCAACATCTTACATAGCTGTTGCAAATAAGGTTCACACGCCGCATTGTAAATTGTTGTTTTACCTTCTGCCAATACAGCCGCCATTAAAACATTGGCCGTACCGGTAACAGAAGCTTCATCTAAATGAATATAGGTTCCTTTTAATTTCTCTGCAGTTACCGAATAAAAATAAGCCTGCTGATCAAAATTAAATTTAGCTCCTAATTTGGCAAATCCCTCAAAGTGCGTATCCAATCGTCTACGCCCAATCTTATCACCTCCCGGTTTAGGCATAAAACCTTTACCATAACGTGCTAGTAAAGGACCAACAATCATGATAGACCCTCTTAAAGAGGAAGCTCTGTTTTTAAAATCTTCGGTTTGTAAGTATTCTAAATCTATATCCTTGGCTTGAAAAATAAAGGTCCCTCTTTCCACTTTCTCAATTTTCACCCCCATTGCTTGGAGTAAATTGATCAGTTTATTCACATCTATGATGTCGGGCAAATTGGAAATGGTAACTTTTTCTGGAGTCATCAAGACTGCACATAAAACCTGCAGCGCTTCATTTTTTGCTCCTTGAGGAACAAGTTCACCTTTAAGTTTCCTACCTCCGTTAATTTCAAATGATGCCATGGATATTTATTTTTTTCTTTTTTTCGGTTTAACTACTTTTTTACGCTTATTAGGCTGAATACCGTATTGTTTTAATACTTGATTTGTTGCTGTAAATATGCTTAAATCATCAATTTTCAATTTCCCTTTAGATAATTCTTCCAAATGATCTGCAATTACCCTGTCTTCAACGTTTCCAGTATGGAAAACAAGATAATGACGCTTCATTAAATTAGCTATGGTAACTTTTAGGTATTCTTTTTCTTCTCCTTCTTCTAATTCTACCGCTTCTTTGATCATGTTTTGAACGTAATTACCAAAATGACCAAATTTGATTTTATTTTTTGGATACTTCATCCTCGCTGGCTTTTCTGCCAAAGATTCTGGAGTCGGTTTTTCGTAAGGAGAATCACAGTCCATTTTAAAATCGGACATGATAAAAAGATGCGTCCACAATTTATGTTTGTAATCGTCTACATCTCTCAAGTGTGGATTTAGTTGACCCATCACTTCTATAATTGCCTTTGCGGCTTTATTTCTTTCCTCTCTGTTCTCGATTTTTACGGCATAATTAATCATGCGCTGCACGTTGCGGCCGTATTCGGGAATCTGCATTTTTCTTCGTTGAGTATTATACTCAAGACTATTGTATCCCATACTTTCAAATGTAATAAGTTAAAATGGTTTAGGCGAATGTAAGGTAGGTAAAATTATTGTTAAGTATCAACAATGCAGGGAGGGAAACGCAGAGTTGTTGACACTAAGAAGTGCGCGGAGTAATCTCCACAAAACAAAAAAAAATGGTTAGAAAAATTTTCTAACCAAACATTAAGATACCACCGATAATTGCTAAAGCAATAATTGTGTAAATCGTACCTACTGCTGCTGTTGATTGATCAAAAAAGTTATCAGACATTCTATTTAATTTTGATACAAAAATAATTATTCTAGCCTACTAATGCCAAATCAATTAAAAGTTTTCTTCGACTTTGTAATTATTTAGGCAAACTAAAAGATGTGAGTTGCTTTAAATCAAACACATAAAGATCCATACTCGATTTTTCATCTTGTAAACGAATACTGCTGCAAAAAGCAACTCCGTATTCTGGATAGTATTGAAAATGCGTATCACTCGTTACAGAGTTCACTTGTGGACCTAAATTTACAGGGTCACTCCACTTATCATCTCCTAGATATTTAGAAACGTAAATATCGTAATCTCCATACCCCTCTAAACCATTTGAAGAAAAGAATAAGTACTTTCCATCAGGTGTTAAAAATGGCGTTGTTTCATTTTCTCTTGTGTTGATATTATCAGGTAAAGCTACCGCTCTTGTCCATTTCCCTTCTTCTTTTCGCGTGATATACAAATCAGACCTTTTCTCCATTCCGTTTCTATCCGATACAAAAATCATTGTATTTCCAAACTTATCTACCGTTGCTGATCCCTCAAAAAATGAAGTATTGATGTTTGCGTCATCAATAATTACAGGTTGCATCCACGCCCCATTTTCATCTTTTCTTGCAATTGCTAAATCAGACCCCTTAGTTGTAAAGCTTCTCCCCACCTCAACAGTACTTGTGTTTAAGGTAATATACGCAGCTCCACCATTTCTATTAAAAGCATTGATTGCATCGAAACCTATACTATTAAGTAAAGCCAAATCATTACTTACACTGTCAAAACTTGTAGCATTCATATCCCAGTCTACTCTGTAAATATCTTCGTAGAAACGCTGGTCATCTGGATTAACTCCTCCCCCTTTGGTATCTACTCTTCTTGATATGAAGTATAGTTCCTTTCCATCTTTAGATAAAACCGCACCGTAATCATCGAATCCTGAGTTTATTGCTTTGGGTAAAATGCGCTTCACATCCTCGTTTGATGAAGCCGTAACTCCTGCAGCTTTCGCTCTATTACACTCAGCAATTCTTTCCTCAATTCTTAAAACACTTACCGCATAAGAACTCATTTCTTCTTTACACTTCTGGTAATAATTCAGCGCCATGTCTAATTCATTCATGCGATGATAAGCATTGGCAATAATGTAAAATACCTCATCATCCACTTTTGGATCTATGGCCAAGGCATCTTTTGCATAACTTAAAGCATACCCGTAATTTTTAAATGTATTGTGACATTTACTTACCCAAAACGCAGCCGTTGCATTGCTAGGGTCTTTCAACAGTGCCTGACGAAATTTAACGATAGCAGTACGTGTGTACCCCTCTCCAAAATCTTTCTTACCATCTTCTACCATAAGAAGTGATGCCGTTTTTTCTTTCAAAGAAATTTTGGTTGTATCTGCTGGGGCAGCAAAAAGGCATGAAGCACCCATTAATAGTGCAAAGAGTAGTATGCTAAAATTTTTCATTCGTCTTTTCGTTTTTCAGTTACTTTCACTGAATACTTATTATTATTCAGGTCAACTATATCATGCATAGAAAGCGTCGCACTAACTATGGCGAGAATAGGAGCAATGGAGGCTAGAAACCACAATACCAAATTTAAGGCAATGATTCCGAATTGTTTCAATGGAGCTTTGCCGAAATTCGAAAAATCGAACATTACCCCTAAATCAACTGGCACTAATATAAAAATAGAATATATACTTCCAATAGCTACAGCCAAACCTCTGTGGTTTCTCACAAAGAAAATACTTTGGTCTATATCTAATCTTCTACGTTCATTTACATAGTCTATAAAACTAAACCCATAGTAAAAGAACCCTATTACAAAGGTAAGGTAGAAAATCGGAGAAGACTTTGGGTCATCCCATCCTAAAAGTGAAAAAATTAATATCACAAGAAAGAAAAAATATTCCCACATCACATTTCTAAAAGCAATTTGTATCCCTCTTTGAACATCGTGTAAGGTTTGATTAAAATCAAACGGATACTTTTTGCCGGTTAAAATGGTTTCTACTTTTTGAGATATCAATGAAATCATGGGTGACAACAGAACGACTACTATGTACTTGGCAAACTTCATAAGTATGAGTCCCACCGTAATAGACAACAACAATTTGAGAATGAACCATATGGTATCATTCATGGTTTCGCATTCCAAGCAACCCAGTTGTTCGCTCCAGGTAGATTGCCACGTGAGCGCCTGATTACCTACAAAATAGATTCCCAACATAAGCAGTGCAGGGATGGGAAAATACCAATATAATTTGTGCGAGATGATAAAACGCACGGCTTTATAATAGTTTTTTATCCCTAGGGCGAAATGTTTAAAAAATTCCATACGTTCAACTGATAGCTATCAAATATAATATTAAAGGACCTTAATCAAAATGCTATGTGAGATTGATTTCTTATCTTTGCGCTTTCTTTTTTAACTGAGTAATAGATCCAAGGATGTAGTTAAAAGGTTTGAAAAGAAAGCAATACATAATTGAATCTTAAAAAAAATAGAGATGGATTTAAATGCGCTTACAGCAATTTCGCCAATAGATGGTAGATACAGAAGAAAAGTTAACGAATTAGCCCCTTATTTTTCTGAGTTTGGTTTGATCAAATACAGAGTATTGGTTGAAATCGAATATTTGATTGATTTGGTAAATTCTGGAATTGCTCCCTTAGCCGATTTTCCAAAAGACAAGTTCGAAGCTTTGAGAGATGTTTACAAAAACTTCTCGGAAGAAAATGCTTTGGAAATTAAAGAAACTGAGAAAACAACTAACCACGATGTTAAGGCGGTTGAGTACTTCGTAAAAGCTAGAATGACAGATTTAGGCTTGGAGAAATACTTAGAGTTTGTTCACTTTGGTTTAACTTCTCAAGATATCAATAACACTTCTATTCCTTTATCTTTGAAAGAAGCTGTAAATGATGTTTACAAGCCTCAATTAGAAGCTATACTAGCGAAGTTAGATGCTTTAAGTGAGGAGTGGAAAGATATTTCTATGTTGGCCAAAACACACGGTCAGCCAGCATCTCCAACTCGTTTAGGAAAAGAAATCAAAGTTTTCTCTGAGCGTATTAAGATTCAATTGGCGCAGTTAAATGCAATTGACTTCTCTGCAAAATTTGGTGG
>NZ_JBVCPV010000013.1:0-25517 GCF_057456495.1 Lishizhenia sp.
AGGCAACCTGCTAAATATTTTGCAGGTAGAACAGATGTAAAAGGAGGCTGGCATCCAACCAATTTTATTCATAAGGAAGACGCCGTTCATTTGATTTTTCATGTAATCATGTATGAATTATACGGTGAGATTATCAATGGGGTATGCAGCAGCCATGTGCTCAAAAGAGACTACTACCCTTATGCCTTAAAAGTTTTGGGAAAGCCTGGCGTTTCATTTGATGAAAGTGATAAAAGTTCAGGAAAAATTGTTTCCAATTATAAAAGTTTGCAGTTAGGGATGTGGTATAAATATGAAAATCCCATGCAGTTTCCTGAGCTATTACTGAGTAATAAATTTGAAGACAAACCTTAGAGTTGTATAACTCAATTCACTTTCAGCTTGTTAAGAGTGTAAAGCTTTGACATATTGTTTATTTTTAATCCAATTGAGGACAACTATAAACAATAATTTAACGTTCATTTAACCGTGAAGACTATCCTAATACTAATTTTCTTACTCTTTTCGAGTCTGAGTTTTGCATCGCACATTGTGGGAGGTGAAATTTACTATGACAATTTGGGAGGGAATCAGTATAGGGTAACCATAAAGCTTTACAGAGATTGTTTCTCCACTGGAGCTCAATACGACAATCCTTTACCCCTTACCATTTTTGATGGAAATGGAAATATTATTTCCACAGTTGATGTACCCTTTCCTGGGTCGCAAGTATTACCCTTACAGTTTACCAACCCGTGTATCAATCCTCCCAATAACGTTTGTGTAGAGGAAGCGATATACCAAACGATAATTACATTACCCAATAATACTTCGGGCTTTACTCTAAGTTACCAAAGATGTTGTAGAGGACCAAACGTTGTGAATTTGCTAGTGCCAGACGATACAGGACTTACATTAACTACTGATATTCCAGCCCCGAATCTTGGAGCGCTAACAAATAGTTCACCGCGATTTAACAATTTTCCTCCTTTGGTAGTGTGTAATAACGATGAGTTGATTTTTGATCATTCAGCGACGGATCCAGATGGAGACAGCTTAGTGTATGAACTTTGTACTCCTTTTCATGGAGGAACAAGTGCTATGCCTGTTGTAAATCCTGCTTCTGCACCGCCTTATACACCAGTGAATTGGAGTGGTGGTTTTTCGGCAGCTCAACCCTTTGGAGGAAATAGCCCCATCAATTTAGATCCCGCCAGTGGTTTGTTAACCGCAAGTCCACAAAATTTAGGCTTATATGCTGTTGGTGTGTGTGCGTATGAATATAGAAATGGGGTGCTCATAGGAGTGACACGTAGAGATTTTTTGTTCAAAGTAATCAATTGTGATATAACCTTAGAGTCCATCATTACCGAACAGGAAAATACACCCGGTTTTGTTTCCTTTTGTGATGGGTTGACTTTTACTTTCGATAATCAAAGTTACGGTGGTTCTAATTATCAGTGGGATTTTGGGGTGGCAGGTACAACTACAGATCAAAGTACAGGTTTTGAACCTACATTTACTTTTCCTGCAGAGGGGATGTACGAAGTAACACTAATCGTTAATCCAGGGTGGGCCTGTTCAGATACTACAGTAGAGACCTTTTATTTTTATGAAGAAATCACAAATGAGTTTGAACAACCTGACTCTATGTGTATTACAGGGAATTTATATGATTTTGAAGGGGAGGGACAATACTCTGGTGTAGGGACGCAGTATTTATGGACCTTTGACGGTCATGCAAATGTAGATTCTGTGGAAACAGAAGATGTGTTCGGAGTAGTTTTTGATACGAGTGGATTCATTCCTATTACGTATTCAATTGAGGAAAATGGATGTACAGCAAGTTATACCGATTCTGTATTCATATTTATGGAACCTACCATAAACTTCTATATAGATCCTGCATTGCATTGTGCACCGGCACAAGTCATTTTTTATGATAGTTCAGCTGCAGATGCACCCATAGAGTATTTCTGGACTTTTGGAGATGGTGAAAGTTCAACGCATCAAAATCCCATTCATACTTATGACAACCCTGGACTCTATGATGTGAGTTTGAATATTAAAGTTACCGAAGGATGTACCGTAGATACCACCCTTACCAAATTAGCCTATATTGACGTTAAGCCTTCACCAAATTCATCGTTTTTCGTTACTCCAACGGTTACAGATATTTTTCATAATACCTTTACTTTCGAAGATTTAAGTCACCAAGGAGTAGAGCATTATTACTATTTCAATGATAGTGTGTTTACGACGAATAGATTTACCACGCATATCTATCATGAGGGTGGGTATCACAGGCCTTATCAATTGTTAATCAACGAATGGGGATGTAGGGATTCCAGTTTTGTGTCGGTTTATATTCAACCCCTTACAACGCTTTATGCACCCAATACTTTCACGCCAAATGCAAGTGGGGTAAATGATGTATTCAAGATTGTAGTGTATGATATTTCTGAATTTTCTTTACAGATTTATAATCGCTGGGGAGAATTAGTACATGAATCTTTTGATCAGAACACAGGTTGGGATGGCAGAAATTTACAAGGTAATATGGTGAAGGATGGAACTTTTACTTGGAAAGCAAGATTCACTAACTCTGATGGTGTTCGAGAAGAGCGCTTAGGTCATATTACCGTGCTCAAGTAGCTTGATTAGGTTTTGACACTCACCTTTTAGATTATCGATTGAGTATTCGTGACCAGCATTATTTTCCCTAAATGATTCACCTTTATCTTTTGATGAATTTATAACTTTCCCCATTAATGACGACAAAGTACATGCCTTTTTGGAGGGCGCTAATATCGAGGAGAAGTGTATGGTTGTTTTTGGGTTGAAAGCTTATGTTTTTCTCATTTATTCCCTGTGCATTTAATAGGGAAATTTGTTTGTTCTGAATGTCTGGTGATGTTATACTGATGAAGTTTTTCGCAGGGTTCGGATAGAGCTCTACAGTTTCTTCATTTTGAATTACATCTACTGAAGAAATTTCAAGAGGCGTTCGTTCTCCGTCTAGTGAGCTTTGCGAAAGTCTGTAATAATAAATACCCGGTGCTGAATTATCATCTGTGTAAGAATAGTACTGTGGATTAAAGTTGTTTCCGGCACTTGGGATTTTTGCAATTAACTCCCAGTTCTCTGAATCCGTTGATTTCTCAATGATGAAATGATCATTGTTCACCTCGGTTAATGTTTCCCAGTCTAACTGTATGTGTTGTTGATTAGCATTGTATGTTGTTTCAAAGTAGTTCAAACTCACCGCTAAAGGTGTCCCAACCCCGATGGAACCTACGGTAATGAATTTGGTAGAATTAGTGGGAAGAATACTGTCGTGTATATTAGCAATCGTCAGCATATTTCCATTCAACGCGAAGCTAATTCCACTCGCAGTAGAATAACTCTGGGCATTTGTAAAATCCCCATCGTCGTCTATTAGTAATCGAAGATCAGATAAAGTTACTCCACTGTTAATAGCGTAGTTAGCAAGTTCTAAATCCATACTAAAACTACCGGCAAAATTAGTGTTCTCTATTTTCCATTCTCTTTCTACTCTACTGTTGATAGAGCTAGGTTTTTCCATCATAGAATTTGTAGTGGCATAAGTTGCAGCTTGATTGTTTCCGCTAACGATATACTGAATGTTACTTGGGTTTGAGTTCGGTGTAAATGATGTTCCATTGGAAGAATTATTAGCGGCCAGCTGACCAATGTAAATTCGAAAGTCATCATTTGCCGTGTGAGATTGTTTTTGGTAAATACTCATATTCTCATCTACACCAATACCAATTACGTCATTGTAGTAATTGGCATCATATACACTATATAGATTTGTGCCATCAGAAGCTATGTAATTGAGGAGGGGAAGACCGGTATTGTATCCCGTATTATCTAAGGTAATAGCATATTTTAATGCCAAGTAACTTTCAATGGCTCTAGATTCCGTTGCGGAAAGTATTTTTTCAATTCCGATTACCTCCATGATTTTTCCTTGAAATGCGCGAATGTTATTGTTGGATAATCCACTGTTTTTACTTTGTCTTCCAATAGTAAATGGTCCTTTGGAGGCAGCGTTGGCATTTTGAACAGCAATGGCTTGAGAATTTAAATTAGGTAAAGAGATAGGAGCGGCGTCGCTGGCTAAAAATTCACCTTGATAGAAAAGGCGTTGCTCCACCCCAAATTCAATTTCATATTTTATGATAACTGCTTCGGTTCCAAAGTTATGGTTTAATCCACTTACTGCTCCTCCATTTCCTGCTGCAGTTGATGAATAGTGAATAGATGTACCCGAAGAATGTGTAAGTCCATAACCTTTATTGGCATAACTCCCAAAATCGAATACAAATGCTTCTGGTTTATTGCTTTGTTCAGGTTCTACAACTACAAAATAGGTGATGCCGTTGTTTTGACTAAAGGGATAGTTATCCCCTAAATCCAACTTGTCATTTACACCATCAAACTCAATACAAGGGTTGTAATTCACATCGGTTGCCGCTGAACTTAAATAAATAGGATTTGGATTACTCGTTAGTGAGAATAAACCTTCGGCATCCCAATGATTCATAGAATTGTCACTCCAAGATAATACAGAACTGTTATTGAAAGCTGTAAGACCAAACCAAGTGTAAACATTCTCATTAGCCCTGAACCATGTTTGACAGCTCGGCATGTAGTTCTGAGAAAAACTTGTAGCTCCTATTAGCAGTATGAGTAGCAGTGTTAATTGTTTCATTTTCATCGGTTCAAAGCATTCGTCTTTATGAACTTTAATGTGTTTTTTACCGGTAGTTGTTGAAAATGTAGGTTCCTTTTATTGGTTTCTGTTTTGTAGTTTTTTTTATTGTGTTGTACAAGCCAATTGTTCTTATTTTCAATGATATATGTTTAAATACCTTAATTAGTGATTGATCTTTAACAGGGGTAAAACCCTTGTTTGATAAAGGGGTATTTCGTCCCTTCGTCACATTTGTAGTAGTATTTCGTCACTAAATCACAGCGTTTCGTCACTGTAATGATACGAGATTTACATTGAATGACAAAATAAAATAGTTCAAAGTTGGATTGTTTTCGATGATCAAGCTCCTGTCTTTACTAGAAAGTGTAGTTAAAACGTTTTACACACTTTGTTAATTGGCATTGAAAGTTGATGAAAAGGGGAGATTTCTCCTTTGTGTTTTAAATCTTCGCAATTAGTAATGAAGAATTAGGCGGCAAATGTATCCTACAACAAATAGAAATACAGCGACGACTAGTGCTTATATTTTAGTACTTCTTCATTTTAATATTTATTTTTGTAGCCTTAAAATTCAGACGCATAGAGATGGAGTATAATTTTCAGGAGATAGAACAAAAATGGAGAAAGTTTTGGGCAGAAAACAAAACTTTCAAAACAGAGGAAAACAAGGATAAAAAGAAGTTTTACGGTCTAGACATGTTCCCTTACCCTTCTGGGGCAGGATTACATGTTGGTCACCCTCTGGGATACATTGCTTCTGATATTTTTTCTCGTTACAAGCGTTTGCAGGGGTATAATGTTTTACACCCTATGGGCTATGATTCTTTTGGATTACCGGCAGAGCAGTATGCTATTCAAACGGGTCAACACCCTGCAATTACCACAGAAGCTAATTTGAAGCGTTACCGTGAGCAGTTAGATAAAATTGGGTTTTCTTTTGACTGGGATAGAGAAGTGAGAACTTCGGATCCTTCCTATTACAAATGGACGCAATGGATTTTTAAACAATTGTTTAATGCATACTATGATTATGATGCGGATAAAGCAGTAGTCATTGATGCGTTGATTGCAAAGTTCGAGAAGGAAGGAAACACAACAGTTAATGCAGAGCACAACTGTGAAATCGAATTCACTGCTGAAGAGTGGAAAGCGTTCGATGATAAACAGCAGAGCGATATTTTGATGGATTACCGTTTGACTTACTTGGCGGATAGCTGGGTAAATTGGTGTCCGGCTTTAGGTACTGTTTTAGCCAACGATGAAATCGTAAATGGAGTTTCAGAAAGAGGTGGTCATCCCGTAGAGCAAAAGTTAATGCGTCAATGGTCTATGCGTATTAAAGCATATGCTGAGCGTTTATTAACAGGGTTGGAGAAAGTAGATTGGACAGATTCAATCAAAGATATTCAACGTAACTGGATAGGTAAAAGTACAGGTGCTTCGGTTCGTTTTGCCTTAGAAAACAGTGAGGAGAATATCGAAGTGTTTACAACACGTCCAGATACAATTTACGGAGTTTCATTCATGGTATTGGCTCCAGAGCACGATTTAGTAGCTCAAATCACAACAGAAGAATATAAAGAAAAAGTTGAGGCATACCAAAAGGCGGCTGGTTTAAAATCAGAGCGCGATAGGATGTCTGAGACGAAGAATATTAGTGGTCAGTTCACCGGAGCTTACGCGATTCATCCTTTCTCTGGAGAAAAAATTCCAGTATGGATAGGAGATTACGTATTGGCTTCTTACGGAACAGGTGCTGTAATGGCGGTTCCTTGTGGAGACCAAAGAGATTACGACTTTGCAAAGCACTTCAATATAGAAATTAAAAACATTTTTGCGGATGTTGATATTTCTGAAGGAGCTTACGCTGAAAAATCAGGTACAATCGCAAACTCGGATTTCTTATCTGGTTTAGAAGTGAAAGAAGCGATGGCTAAAGCAATAGCGGCCATTGAAGAAAAAGGATTAGGTAAAGCAAAAGTGAATTACAGGTTGAGAGATGCTGTATTCTCAAGACAACGTTACTGGGGAGAACCTTTCCCTGTTTACTATCAGAATGGAATTCCTAAAATGATAGAGGATGAGTTTTTGCCGATTACACTTCCAGAAGTAGATAAATATTTACCTACAGAAGATGGTGAGCCGCCATTAGGAAATGCAAAAACGTGGAGCTGGTGTACAAACAAAAACATTTTGAAGGATAATGAAAAGCAAAATGGTACGTGTACTTGGCCAATGGAATTGAACACTATGCCAGGTTGGGCGGGTAGTTCTTGGTACTTCTTGCGTTACATGGATCCTAAAAATGAAAACGAGTTTGTAGCCAAAGATAAAGTAGAGTACTGGCAGAATGTAGATTTATACATTGGTGGTGCCGAGCACGCAACAGGACACTTGTTATATGCACGTTTCTGGTGCAAATTCTTGCATGATTTAGGATTTGTTCCTTTTGATGAGCCTTTCCAAAAAATGATTAACCAAGGTATGATCTTGGGTAGAAGTAGTTTTGTTTACCGTATCAAGGATACAAATACTTTTGTGACCTTCGGAAAGCGTAAAGAGCACCAAACAACTAGAATTCATGTTGACATCAACATTGTTGACAATGATAAATTAGACCAAGAAGCATTTAAAAATTGGAGACCAGAATTTGCAGATGCTGAGTTCATTTTAGAAGATGATGGTTCTTACGTGTGTGGTCACGAAGTTGAAAAGATGTCAAAATCTAAATTCAACGTACAAAACCCAGACGATTTGGTAGAGAAGTACGGAGCAGATACTTTGCGTATGTACGAAATGTTCTTAGGACCAATCGACCAGGCAAAACCATGGGATACAAAAGGAATTAACGGAGTACATAACTTCTTAAGAAAGTTTTGGCGTTTGTTCCACGATGCAGATAATAATGTAGCTATCTCAGAGGGAGAAGCGGACAAAAAAGCATTGAAAACTTTACACAAGACCATTAAAAAGATTCACGAAGATTTGGAGCGTTTCTCTTTCAATACAGGAGTTTCTGCCTTTATGATTGCCGTGAATGAATTGACAGAGTTGAAGTGTAACAACAAAGAGATTTTAGAAGGTTTAACCATTTTGTTATCTCCTTATGCACCTCACATTGCTGAAGAACTTTGGACGAAATTAGGTCACGAAGCAGGAACGATTAGTTATGCGGCTTTCCCTGAATTCAAAGAAGAATATTTGGTAGAAGATGCCTTTGCTTACCCCGTAAGTTTCAATGGTAAGATGAGGTTTAAAGCTGAATTACCTACTTCTATGTCGAAAGAAGACGTGGAAAAAGAGGTGTTGGCTATGGAACAATCTCAAAAATATTTAGACGGTAAGTCGCCGAAAAAGGTAATTGTTGTTCCAGGAAGAATAGTTAATATAGTAGTGTAAATGAAAGCACTACAAATCACATGTATAATTTTCCTTTTGTTGGGGTCTTCTTGTAAAGACCCCGCTAAGGGAGATGAAAATGTGAAGTATATTGCCACCAATCTTGTTTTAGGTCATAGAGGAGGTGGTGCTCATGTAGAAGAGGGTAAGATTGAAAATACCTTAGCTTCTATTCGCAATGGCCTAAATCAACTTGACGGATGCGAAATTGACATTCAAATGAGTGAAGATGGAACCATATGGGTCTACCACGATGCCTTACTCAGTTATTTTTGCGATAGTCTAGCACATCAAATCTGTGTACCAAAAAGCAAGGATGTATATCTGCACGAGTTAAGACAATGTAGAGAAGGTATAGAAGATAGTCTGTGTACGCTAGAGGAGGTCTTTCAACTCTTGTCCCAGAGTGAGTACAGGGATAAAACGCTTTCCTTGGATATTAAGGGGTATTTTGCTGAAGCTTGTTTTGAAGGGTCAAGTGCCAATGAAGCCTACTTTGACGATATGGCTAAACACCTAGATTTCCTTTTTGAAAAATATAATATCACCCATCAACTTATTCTAGAAACTGATTACACCTATATATTGGAGCAGGTGAAAGAAGACCATCCCCAAGTGAGATGTCATTTATTGGCCTATTCAAATTTTCAAGAAAAATTGGATAAAGCAACAGAGAAGGGATTGGATGGAGTGTCTTGTAGTTTAGCAGATACAAGTTTGAATTTTAGTTTACTACAAAAGGCAAGAAAGCAGGGTATGGAAGTGCAGTTGTGGACAATTGCAGATTCTAGTGCTTTGATGAAAGCGAAGGCGTTAGAGCCTTTTGCTATTCAAGTTGACCATCCTCATTTAGTGAAATAATAGCTTGCAAAGGATATATTTTCTCTTGCTCTATCGTATAACTATTCAATAATTCATATTCAGATAAAAGCGCTTGGTAGCTATGTTTTATCTCTTGATTTTCAACTTCTTCTAATTCAAAATCACCATGGATATGGTAGAGTTTATCGTGCATGAGTAGGTAGTCTTTCCAACATACACCATAAAGGTCTCCTTTAAATGTTCCCAAATAAATAGGTTCTGAAGCACTGCATTTTTGAGAAAACTTCATGCCTGCTCCAAGCCAATTAACCATCAGGTTTTTTTTGTTGAAATCTTTGTCTATTAACTCCATCAAACTCTGTGGTATATCCCAATGCGAAATAATTTCATGAAAGGTCTTGACTTCTTTTTGCAAAGGGGAAAACACAATTAATGGGACGTTGTATAATCCGAGTACATCGGTATTGTTAAGGTTTAATACGGCATGATCACCCATTAAAATGAATACGGTGTTCTTGTAATCCTCACGTTTTTTATAGTCTTCAAAAAATGCTCTTAGTGCATCATCCGTATAACATAGAGAAGAAAGTACGTCTTTATTATATTCAACAAAACCAGAGCCGAGGTGCTCGAATTGAGTTTTGGTGCGTTCTATATAATGTGCTTTGTTTGGAATATCGAAGGGTGAATGGAGACTCAAGGTTAACCACAGATTGAAATAAGGCTGAGTATTTGTATTTTCATCCATGAACCTAAAGTACGATTGAGCCACCTTCTTATCATGCAAACCCCAAGAGAATTTCTCGGGTGTATTGTTTCCCTTGAGTTGATAATTCTTCTCCATGTATCCAAGGTCTACAATGTTTGAGAAATTCAATTTTTTAAGGAACCTTAGGTAACTATCGAAATAAGCATCTCCGCCATAAAAGAAATTGAAGTTGTAATTCCTTTTTTGTAATAAATGGGGAAGCGAAAGAAATAAGGGGTAATTCTTTAAATTAAGAAAACCGCGCTCGTATCCGTGAGGTAACCCTCCTAAAGTTGCAGCAAAAACGCCATGAGTTCGGTCTGTAATGCTTAACATGTTGGGCCAGTATAAACTTTTCTTAGCTAAGGAGTCTAAAAAAGGTGTTCCTCCTCTGTACTTCGAAGAATCTCCTATAAATTCGGATGACATACCTTCGAGGTAAATCATAACAATGTTCATAGAGTCTGTTCTGTGAATGTAGGGTTTCCATACATCATTCCTATTTGTATCCAATTTCTTGCAAAATGGAAAAGCTAGAAAAGATGAGGTTGTTTCCTGTTCAGTGTGTTCCCTATAATTCTTTATTAATGTGATGTAGTCAACGTTCGCTTGATCGTTCTTAGAGTAATGCTCTATTACACTGCTCAAAAAGTGTGTAATTTTTGAACTGTGAAGTTTTGTTTCGTAATAACTGTATTTACTGTTGTGGTGTGGGTTAACATCCATGCGAAAGATGAACAGTGCAGAAAGTATGATAAAGAAAGCCAAAGGGAAGTAATGATTTAACTTTTCTTTCTTCGAGATACTTTTAAAACTCACAACGTAAATAACTCCCGCTATTATTCCTGTTAGATAGGTAAGGCTTGACAGGCTAAATAAAACAAATTGGTCTCCCGAAATGATCAACTTTATCTCCTCCCAACTGAAGCTAAATATCGAGATGTCCAGTAAATAATGTGAGCTTAAAAAGAATTTGGTAAAAAGTGTGTTGAGTAGTATGAGTAAACTTCCAAAAATCAGGTGGAAATTATTAAATATTTTGATCGATATTTTTTTTAAAAGCAGGGATAAAGGGAATATGCTTAATCCAATTACGCCAAATAGTATAAGGTCAAACTCTATGGCGTAGCTATAACTTCTTAAAATGTTGTGGTACGTGAAACCTCTGTTAATGAGAAATAAAAATTCTACAGTGCGCGCAAAAATAAAAGCAAGAGATAAAGGAAGGAAAATCTGAAAATAGGTCTTTGAAAATTTCAGTATGTAGTTTTTAAGGGTCTTGGGCACCATAAACTAGGTGAGTTTTTTTTGCATGTTACTAACGCACAAAAATAAGATTAATTGTAGATACTTCTAAGAGCGGAAAATTTTCCCTTGAAAGGAGGGTTCGGAAATTCAACGCTTTGATACAATAGCCTGAATATGTTTCTTTTGAATTGCATAGGAACGGAAATAAATCGAAAAAGTACAAATTCCCAAAAATTGGCACATTTTTAGTAAATTCCGATTTGAATTAAAACTATTATTATGAAAAGAACCACTTTAATCGCATTAGCAGCCATTGTTCTTGCGTCGTGCTCAACATCTAATGAAGTTGTTAATAACAACCGTATTCAAAAAAGAAAATACACCAAAGGATGGCACGTTAAAAAATCAACGAAGTTTAAAAGAACCAAAGGAACTCATGAAGAGGAATTGGTTGCGAAAACTGAAAACACACCTACAACTCAAGAAGATTTTGATTTCAAATTACCCGTGAAAGAGGTTGAGTTAACTACGGATAAAACAGAAAATATAGCGTTAGAAAATTCTGAAATGACGCCAGTTGCTGAAACAAAAGTGGAAACAACAACTCCCGTTAATAACCGTGAAAAGAAACAGGTAAATGAGAAGATCAAGCCAAGCTTAAAAGACAAGTTAATTGCAAAAGCTGCTGTAAATAAAATCGAAAAAGCCTTAGCAGATAAGGATCTTCCGAAAGATGTTGCTGCCATGGATGTCAGTCAAAATAAAGAGGAGGCTAGCTCTTCTTTCACAGATGATACAGAATTGATCTTATTATATGTTTTAGCTGTATTAATTCCATTTTTAGCGGTAGGGATTGTTACGAACTGGGACATCGGTCAGGTTTTACTAAATCTTTTGCTTTGTATTTTATGTATGGTACCAGGTATCATTCACGCGATTATCGTCGTAAACAAAAATGCGTAATAGATTTATCAATTAATTAGAAAAAGGGATGTACAGAAAAATCAAGTTTGTTGTTTGGATGTGCATCCCTTTACTTTTGCTTTTTTTACCAGCCACGTATTTCGATGAGGGACAAAGTATATGTCCTTCCAAACTACTCTTCAATAAAGAATGCCCCGGTTGCGGAATAACACGTAGCGTTCAACACGCCATTCACTTAGATTTTCAAGCTTCTTGGGATTATAATAAACTCATCATAATTGTACTTCCCTTACTCCTTTTGTTTTGGCTTTACTATGCCAGGAAGTTTTATCAGTCTGCCTTCAAATAAAACCTTGTCGTTTTAAGTTTTAATTTCAATTTTTTCGTTGTAAAACTTAATGTAGACAATGCATTAATACCCAGAAAAGTCTACTTTTGCGAACCAATACTAAGAATTAAAACTCAGCTCAAATGAAAGATTTAAAAATGACCAACCGTTTGCTGTTAGTAATAGTAATCGCCTTGTGTTTTTATCTACTGAAAGTTTTGTCTTTCATTTTCGTTCCTTTGGTTTTCTCTATGTTCATTGCTTTGTTGTTTTTACCCTTAATGAGATGGTTGAGAAACAAAGGGATTCATAGAGTACTATCTATCGTAATTTCCTTGATTGTATTTGCAGGAGTAATTTACGCGGGAGTGGAAATTTTCGCTTTAGCATCACGAGAAATTAGAAATGCAGATCCAGAATTCTTTGCAAAGGCCAAAGAGAAAATAGCTTATTTAATTACTTCCGGACAAGAAATGCTAGGAATGGAAGTAAGCTCTAAAGAAGCTGCCTTGAAAGATGTAGCTGAGCAGTTCAATTTTGCAGGTAAATTGGGAGGTGCTTTTGGTGCTGTGTCTAATTTGCTTTCCATGACTTTAACAACCATTTTCTTTACGGTACTTTGGTTAGCAGAATCCATCAATGTTCAGAAGCTGCTACAGGATTTTGTAATCCGTAATGAGTTTACTTCGGTAAAGACTTTTATGAAAATAGAAAGTGAACTTATCACCTTTGTGAAAGTGAAATTCTTGGTGAGTTTGTTTACAGGTATTGGTTTTAGTTTAGCTTGTATAGCCTTTGATGTAAGTTTTCCAATTTTTTGGGGACTATTTGCTTTCCTCATCAACTTCGTACAAATGATAGGATCTATTATTTCGGTGGTTTGTTTAGCAATATTTGCTTTGGTAGAATTAGATCCAACAGGAACTTTACTTTTCTTTGTATTAGTAATAACAGGAGTACAAGCCTTGTTTGGAGGGATAATAGAACCTGTAATGATGGGGAAATCATTCTCTATAAACGTAATTGCAATTTTGGTGATGTTAATGTTCTGGGGCTTCATTTGGGGAATTCCAGGTATGATCATGTCTATCCCAATTACAGTATTCATCAAGATAATATTAGATGAATTTCCAAATACTAAAAAGATAGGAAGTTTACTTTCTGGCCCAGAGTTTAAGGCGCCCATTAAGTTGAAGAAATAAAAAAAGCCCCTCAACAGATTTGCTGCTGAGGGGCTTTTTTTGGTATTAACCTTTAATTCTTATTGGATAGAAACACGCTTGATTTTTGTTTCTCCCTTATGGATGGCAAAACCAGCCGCTATCAAATAGTCTTCAATTTCTTTTGCTGTCATTTTATATAGTTTACCTCTATCCATATCTTTATTTAAAAGCGTGTAATGTAAGTATTCGTCCTTCATCGTATAGACTTCACCACTTTTGTTTTCTAAGTGTTTTAAGAATACCGGGAATGGCGTATATAGGTAATACGTTCCCTCAACAACACTGTCTTTGTGAATTGCCGTTGTTGGTAACTGCTCTACAGAAAACTCATTTTGTACCGCAGTGTACTTTTCCCAATTTACTTGTACTCCTAAATTTTTCTCTAGGCCTTCTTTAATTTCTTGTAAGGCTGCTTTTTTGTCGGCAGAAGTCGAGTAATACACCAAATCGTATAAAGTTGAGTCTTGTACAAGATCATTAACATATACTTCAGATGGAAGCTCAAACAACACAGAAACGATCTGCGAAAGCGTAGCGCCGTGGAAGGTAACTTTGGCTGTGTCTCCTTTAAAAGAAGTTCTGTTGCCGTAATAGCGTTCTGCCAAAGAGGGTCTAAAAATATGTTGCTCATACACTGCAGGCATATTCTTATTATTCCCGTGTTCTAAAAAGTAAGCGGTGCGAATCAAAGGATCTTCTCCCGCTAAAAATCCTCGGTAGGGAAGCACACTTTCTTTTTCTTCACCCGTTGTTGCCGCTTGTTCTAACTTTCCTTTTTCCAAGATTTCAACCAATTCTTCTTTGTTTAAATGATGGGCCTGATGTATTATTTTACCTTGAGGGTCAATTACATAAACTTGAGGAATAGCTGATATTTTATAGTTTTTAAAGTCTTCTTTGCTCTCGTTTACTCCTATCCAAAAGTTGTAATCAGTATGGTTTACAAAGTTTTCCACCTTTGCCAATTTCTCTGTGCTTATGGCTAAAAACTGAACGTTTTGATCTTTAAACTCAGTATATAATTTGTCCATTTTAGGGAAAGACGCCACACATGGAGAACACCAAGTTGCCCAAAAATCTAACACTACATATTTTCCTTTTAACTGTTCCAAAGTAGGTACTACATTGTCCGCCTTATTAAAAATATGATCTACGTGTACTTCCGGTGCTGTTGCCCCTATTTCCAACTGTGCACTTGCATTGATAGCAAGGCAGATTCCTAAAATTCCTAGCAATTTTTTCATGGCTGCAAAGATGTTAAAAAAGTGGTTTTTGATAAGTAGAAAGGAGCTTGTAAAATTAGAATGACTTGTAAAGCTAAGGAGTTGGCAAACGGCCGGGCCATTCATTTTAGTCCCCAATAAATTCAGAAGTGTCACTAAACCTCAGGTCCACTTCCGTTGGTCGTACCCCTTTGGTTAAGTTCCACTACTTCATTTTTTGCGGCGCTGCCATTGCTGTCCCTGTTTGATTTTGCCCCAACAAGTAGCCTGCATTAATAGGAAATGATTAGACCAAAAAAAAGTGATACACCTTCATTGCGTATCACTTTTTAAGTTTGTTATTGTAGACTCAAGTCCCAATCTTTGAAAACAGGTTCGTAGCCTTGTTTTTTAATCACCTCTATAAAGGTTTCCGTAGATCTTTTATCGTCAATTTCAAATTGCTCCAAATTCACCTCAGGGTTAGCATAACCTCCTGGATCTGTTTTAGAATCAGCTGAAATACTGGTAACTCCGAGTTTTATAATGTTGTTTCTAAAAGTTTCGGATTCTCGGGTAGACATACTCAACTCTACCTCTTGGTTAAAGATTCTATACGCACAAATCAATTGTACCAATTCTCTATCTGTCATAACCGATTTCAATTCAATTCCACCGGCACAAGGGCGCAAACGTGGGAAAGAAATAGAGTATTTGGTCTTCCAATATGTACGCTCTAAATAGTCTAAATGTGAAGCACAGAAGAAAGTGTCTGTTCTCCAATCTTCCAAACCGAAAAGCACACCGAGTCCCATTTTATGAATTCCTGCTTTTCCTAACCTGTCGTGTGTATCTACACGGTAATCGAAGTTAGATTTTTTTCCTTTCGGGTGGTGAATTTTATAATCGTCTTTGTGGTAAGTTTCCTGGTAGACCAAAACAGTGTTTAAACCTGCAGCAATCAATTTTTCATAATCTTCTTGATCGAGCGGTTGCACTTCCATGGCAATATGAGAAAAGTAAGGTTTGATGAGTTCTATGGCATTTAAGAAATAATCAACTCCTACAGTTTTGTTAGCTTCTCCGGTAACAATCAAAATGTGATCGTAGCCCATAGATTTGATAATCTTAACCTCGGCTAAAATCTCCTCATCTGTAAGTGTTTTACGGTCGATTTTAACATCTAAACTAAATCCGCAGTAGGTACAAATGTTCTGACATTCATTGGATAAGTACATTGGAATGTACATCTGTATGGTCTTTCCAAAGCGCTCTTGGGTTAATTGCTGACTCAAGGCGGCCATTTGCTCTAAATAAGGAGCGGCTGCCGGAGAAATCAAGGCTTTGAAATCTTCCAAATCTCTTTTAGGGTTGCGCAAAGCACGTTCAACATCTGCGGCAGTTTTACCATAAATGCTGGCTTTGGTTTGGTCCCAATCTATTTTGTTTACTTCCTCTTTGAACATTTGACCTGGATTTTAAGATTAATCTTCTAAGAAACTTGTTAATGGACTACTCGCAACGGCTGTATTTTGAATACCACCCAATTTTGCTTCGTAGGCCATTCTTCCTGCTTCTACCGCTTGTTTAAAGGCAATCGCCATTTTCACAGGGTCTCCTGCAACAGCGATAGCTGTGTTTACCAATACAGCATCAGCACCTAATTCCATAGCTTCTGCTGCGTGAGAAGGAGCTCCCAAACCTGCATCAACAATTACCGGAACTCTCGATTGGTCTACGATAATTTCAATAAAATCACGCGTTCGTACCCCTTTATTAGAACCAATTGGCGCTCCCAGAGGCATAACCGCAGCTGTTCCTGCGTCCTCTAAATGTTTACACAAAACAGGGTCTGCATGAATGTAGGGCAAAACAATGAATCCTTTTTTAGCCAATTCTTCTGTAGCCTTCAAGGTTTCAATTGGGTCTGGCATTAAATACTTTGGGTCGGGGTGAATTTCTAATTTCACCAAGTTCGTTTCCAAAGCTTCTCTTGCCAATTCTGCCGCAAAAACAGCTTCTTTAGCGTTTCTTACCCCTGAAGTATTCGGTAATAAGTTGAATTGCGTATGGTTCAAATGACGTAAAATTCCGTCATTTTCATTTTGAACATCCACACGTTTTAAAGCAACCGTTACCAATTCAGAACCACTGGCCAATAAAGCTTCTTCCATTACGGCATTGCTACTAAATTTTCCAGTTCCCGTAAATAAACGCGATTGTATTTCTATGTCTCCTAATTTCATTTTCTTTCCGTTAATGGTGAAGTTTGCTTCACATTCTGTTCTACTAAATCTACAAATTTTTGAATGTGTGCCACATCAAATTTTTCATTGTGTATGCATCCAGAAATTGCAATACCGTAAACGCCAGTTTGCATGATTTGGGGAATGTCTTCCAATTCAATTCCTCCAATGGCGTAAACAGGTGTGTCTATGTTTTTCGCCTTCATGATCTGCAAGCAAGTATTATAACCTCTGCTTCCTAGAGAAGGACTTAATTTTTCTTTGTCTTTCGTGGTGGTAAAGGTGTAAGGACCTAAGCCTATGTAATCCAACAATTCTAAATTGTAGCTCAAGATATCTTCTATTGAATTGGCGGTAGCCCCTATGATTTTGTCTTCGCCTAAAAAGGTTCTTACTGTGCTGTGAGCTTCATCCTCTTTACCAACATGAGCGCCATCTACATTGTTTTTGATTGCAAAACTGTAGTGGTCGTTTACCGTAAGAACAACACCCAATGTCTTACACTTCTCTGCCAAATCGAAAAGCGTTTCTGTGAAGAAAGTTTTGTAATCTTGTTCGGGATGGCGCGCTTCGAAATGATTTTGCTTGATACGCAGTTGTATCCATTTAATACCTCCTTCAGACAAGCGATCTACCCAAGATAAATCTTGAAAATCTTCGTTGGGATGTGTAATGTATTGTATGCGCGGTAACATAATTTGCTCTTTACATTAGGAGTATTCTTCTAAAAAAGCACCGCAGCAAACTTGAGGGTCCTCAAGTACTGTTGAACTTTTTCCCTACGTCAGCCTTAACTGCCTCAGGTTCGAAGAGTATTTCTCAGAATTTTACTGAAACTCAGTAAAAGACACCCCTAAAAGTTTGATACAAAGTTAGGAGTTGTTTTGGAGATGGCAAAGCGTTGTGGGATGCAAATAGTTAAAGATGTAAGAATTTAATGTTTTGCGTAGATTGGCTAAGGAAAGAATCCCTGAAATCATGTTGAAATTCAGAAACTTGTCATTTAAAACACGCGTTTTCAATTCTTTTTCTTGGTTCCTAATAAAATCTGTAACTTTGCCCCCTCAAATACAAAGACTTTGGCAAAAATACGCGACATAGAATTAGGAGATTTCCCATTATTGTTGGCACCCATGGAGGACGTGAGTGATCCGCCCTTTAGAGCCTTGTGCAAGAAAAACGGAGCTGATTTAATGTACACAGAATTCATTTCCTCTGAAGGATTGATTCGTGATGCCGTTAAGAGTGTGAAGAAGCTGGATATTTTTGAATACGAACGTCCTGTTGGGATTCAGATATTTGGTTACGACATTGAAAGTATGAAGCGTGCTACAGAAATTACGGAGCAAACCAACCCTGATATCATTGATATTAACTACGGTTGTCCGGTAAAGAAAGTGGCGTGTAAAGGTGCAGGAGCAGGAATTTTGCAAGACATCCCCAAAATGGTTAGAATGACAGAGGAGATCGTGAAAACGACGAAGCTTCCTGTTACTGTAAAAACGCGTTTGGGTTGGGATGATAACTCTAAACACATTGTTGAAGTTGCAGAGCGTTTACAAGATGTAGGAATTGAAGCGATTTCTATTCACGGTAGAACGCGTAAGCAAATGTACAAGGGAGAAGCAGACTGGAGTTTGATTGCTGAAGTGAAAAATAACTCAAGAATGCACATTCCTGTATTTGGAAATGGAGATATAGATACGCCAGAAAAGGCAGTTGAATACAAAGATAGATACGGTGTTGATGGTATTATGATAGGTAGAGCAAGTATAGGATACCCTTGGATATTTAATGAAATAAAGCACTACCAGAAAACCGGACAACATTTGCCAAAACCTACCATTAAAGAACGTGTAGCCATAACACGTGAACACTTGGATATGAGTATCCAATGGAAGGGTGAAACTTTGGGAATAGCTGAAATGAAACGTCACTATACGAATTACTTCAAAGGAATTCCTCACTTTAAAGATTACCGTACTCGCTTGGTAACTTCTTTTAATTTGGATGAAATCAGAGCGATTTTAGATGAAGTTGAAGTGAAGTTTGCAGGGGTAGAAACCTTAGTATAATAAAATGAGGGCTTTTTTAACGAAGCCCTCATTTTATCTAATTAGCAACTACTTCAGCGAGATTCGATATTTTCTCGTCCAACTCTTCTTTAAATCTTGTGTTAATTAGTTTTCTAGCATCCGAAATTTCTTCATTTGATCTATAGTTTTTAAGTAGGTTTTCAAACAAATCAATTTTTTCTTTAATATTCCCATTCATTAAATATTCTAGGTAAAGAATGTAGAATATTTTTTGATCAGATACTTTATATATGTTCAAAGATTCATATATAGATTTGATTTCGAAATATTTCTTAACAAATTCAGGTGTTTTGGTTAAATCGAAATTTTCACTTTTAAAAATTTGAAAATAATATTTGTCAAATATTTGTTTCTTTTGGTTAGAGGCTTTTTCGGGAAAGCCTTGAATGGAAAACATAATTTGACCTAACTTTTCCATACTAATTTTGTATTTGTAATTTTTAGAAGGATTAATCCCTGTATCACCAGTTTTTCTGGCATATATTATATCTGCTGTATCTAGGAATTGCTCAATTTGTAATTGTTCTTCATTCAGAGATTTTAAATCTATGTTAGATATGGCATTTTGACTATTTGTAAATTGAGCTATTTTATTTCTTACTTTACTATCGTTAGCTGTTTTAAAAACACGCAATAACAATTGACATTGAGAAAGATACTTGGTAATATTTTCTTCATCCATTTGATTAAAATGATGAATGGTTCTTAATGATTGTCCTCCATTAACAATTTGAAAATCTTCTATTGTAATTTTAACTTTTTTATTAGCATTTGTATCCTCAGATTTAATATCTGTTGCCGTTATAGTTAAGCCATTATTGAAAAGGAAAAACTTTGTTGGCTCATCTTTTAATGTCTCAAGAATTCCATTATTGAATTTGGACTTAACTATTAACCCTCGAACATTATCGAATAGTAAGTTAAAGTCCATTTTTGTATTTGCTAATGGTGAAAAATCTTCCATTTTATAATCATCCCGGAGGCTTTTATCATTACAGGTAATCCTAATTAAGTCCGACGCTGTAATTCTGATTACATATGACTTAGAGGATGATAGACTGCTTTCTGAAAAAGGTAAAATTGAATCTTTATCAATATGCAGCGTAGAATTTATTGATTCAGGCCTTATAGACATAGATTCGGTAATGGAATCTAAACCGATTGCTATCGTTTCAAAATCATACAAATTTTTTAGTTGATTTATTTCCATAGAATCGACATTTAGCTCTTTGGATTCATTACTGATTACATATAATCTTAGTTTCCAAATTTCTCGGCCATTCAATTTTTCAATTACTCGTTTTGCAATTTTTTTAGTTTTTCCAGATAAAAGAGATAAATCACCAGCGACTATTGCATTGGTTAGTTTTGTGGATAGGAATGTTTCATTTAAATTTTGTTCCTTATTAGGATTATACTTTTCTCTAAATTTGAAATTGAAAAAATTTATGTAATTTTCTTCTTCATCTATGTGAATAGCATCGACACCATAATCCTCTTCTCCCTTGTTAAAAACGAATTGGTTAAATTCTTTATCTGTAATTAGGTTTACAATTTCTGAAATGTCTTTTATATTTAATACAGATTCTAACATTAAAAGATAAAATCCAATTCTATCTTTATGAATATCTGTTGGGGGCTCAATATTTTTATCAAGAACATGCTCTAGAATATCAAAGTAAGATCTACATTTTATATTCAATAATTTAAAGTCATTAATGTTTGCCATTTATCTGGTTTAAGGTTAAAATGAAATTTATCCTCTTTTTTATATCTTTAAAGAGAATAAGGGATAATAATAACAATAAAATATCAATTGTATCCAAAAAGGGATAGCAGCGGCACTTTTTAAGATAGAAAGACAAATGAAATTTAATAGAGAAGGGCGCCCACGGGTAGCCCTTTTGTATTTTAGTTGAATGTCTTTTTAGTTTGAAAACTATAGCGGAAAGCCCGGTGAAAAACTGCGTTTTTTATTTTGCCTCCATCCATTCATCGTACCACATTTGGAACATCAATAAATACCACATTTTAAAATCGAGTTCTTTTTTACCCGCGTAGAAATTGCGTTTTAGTTTTTCTATTGCGCTCCAATTGAAGAAGCCTTGTTGGGTAATTTTTTCTTCAGAGATAAAATGATTGACGTGCTCCTTTAATTCTTTCCACATCCATTCTGCAATGGGAATGGCAAAACCTTGCTTGGGTCTTTCCATCATTTCCCTAGGAATATGGTCGTGTACGATTTCTCTTAAAATGTGCTTTTTGACACCCTTGTGGTATTTAAAATCATCTGGTAATTGGGCCGCATATTCTGCTATTCTATGGTCTAACAAAGGTTCTCTTCCTTCTATGCTGGCAAACATGGTAGCTCTATCTACTTTTGTAAGTATGTCGTCTAACATATAAGTATTGAAGTCTATGGCTTGCATGTAGGCCAAGGGCGAGAAGTGTTCCTTTTTCAAGGCCTTGCTCGTATAAAGCGTGTCCAAAGTAGTCACTCTTTCTTTTAAAAGTTGTTGTACTTGGTCGTCTGTAAATTGCTGACTCAAACTTAGCATGATAGACTCCGCATCCGGGTTCTTCAATATCCCTTTCATCTTTTCATAACGGTTATGAAAGTTGTACTTGTGTTTAAGCACAGGGATGGCGTTGGAGGGAATAAGATCCATGATGTTGGCCATGGTTTTACCAGCAAAGCGGGGTAGCTTCTCCAATTTAGGAAGCATTTTCAAAAGGTAATCGTAGCGGTTGTAGCCTGCGAAAATTTCGTCACCTCCATCTGCACTTAAGGCTACCGTAACATGTTCGCTGGCCATTTTACTGACCAACATTGTAGGCAAAGCGCTACTGTCTGCAAAAGGCTCATCGTAATGATAGGGTAATTTGTGAATTAACTCCAAGGCTTCGTTGGCGGTGCATTGGAATTCGTAATGGTCTGTACCCAGATGGTTGGCAACTTCTTTGGCATAAGGAGCTTCGTTGAGGCCTATGTCAGGTACACCTATGGTGAAAGTTTTCAGCTGCTGACTATTGTTGGCTTGTAAAATCGAAGTCACCGCGGCCGAATCATAACCACCGCTCAAGAAAATTCCCACGGGAACATCGGCGCGCATTCTATATTGAAAAGAAGAGGTTAACAGCGCTTTTGTTTCCTCCTTCGCTTGTTTAAAGCTTATGTTTTTCTTGGGTTGATTGTAATAGTTGTAAATGTCCCAATACTTCTTTTGTTCTATTTTTTTTGTTGCTAAGTCGAGGTATAAATACTCACCTGCTCCTAATTTTCTTACCTTTTTAAAAATTGAATGAGGCGAAGGGATATTTCCATACTGCATAAAAGCAGCCAGTGCATTGGTGTCTATTTCCTTTTCAAATAGGGGGTGTTGGTGAAAAGCTTTCAGTTCTGAAGCAAGTAGCATGAGTCCATCTTTCTCATAAATGAAAAAGGGTTTTACTCCAGCTCTATCTCTGGCGGCAAAGATTTTATTTTGTTTTTCATCGAAGACTACAAAAGAAAACATTCCGATAAACTTCTCGAGACATTTTGCACCCCACTCTTCGTAAGCATGTAATAAGGTTTCGGTGTCAGAATGTGATCTAAAGCTATGGCCTAGTACTGTCAATTCTTTATTGATTTCCTCGAAATTATAAATCTCCCCGTTGAAAATCACTCGCAAATGTTGGTGCTGCATGGGTTGTTTTCCAGCCTCAGAAAGATCTAGAATGGACAATCTTTTATGTCCCAAACCCAGGCTGAAATTCCCTTTTTGAATGAGCTCAAAACCTTCTCCGTCCGGACCGCGATGGTGGAGGGTACGGGTCATGGCTTGAAGGGTGTTCAAGTCTGTTTTTTGAGAATAATCTATAAAAGCTGCGAAACCACACATATGAGGGTAAATATAGGGGATGGTGATGAAAATGTTAGGAATCGCATAGATTTTTCGCCGAAAATTGAAATTTCTACAGACTCCCAGCTTACAATCCGTTAAATTTCATCTGCTTTCCACATTTATCCAAGGAGATAGACTTCTCACTTCATTTTTATGACTTATCTTTGCAAATTGTTAAAAACGACTAATACATAATTGTATTTAAAAGATTATCAAATGAGTGTTATTGAACTTTCAGATCAAGAGATTCAGCGTAGAGAAACGTTGAATAAATTGAGGGATTTAGGGATCAACCCATATCCTGCAGCACTGTACCCTGTTACGCACAAATCTGCTCAGATTAAGGAAAACTATACTGAGGGAGAAAAGGTTGTAATTGCGGGTAGATTAATGCGTCGAAAGGTTCAAGGAAAGGCCTCTTTTGGTGAACTTCAAGATGCAGATGGAAGAATTCAAGTGTACTTTAACCGTGATGAAATTTGTCCGGGAGAAGATAAAAGCTTGTACAACGATGTGTTTAAGAAATTACTAGACCTTGGTGACTTCGTAGGAGTTGAAGGTGAGGTGTTTAAAACGCAAGTTGGTGAAACAACGGTTATGGTAAAGAACTTTACTTTGTTAAGTAAATCTTTAAAACCATTACCACTTCCAAAAACGGATGCAGATGGAAAGGTACACGATGCGTTTACAGATCCTGAATTGCGTTACCGTCAGCGTTACGTTGATTTAACGGTAAATCCACAAGTAAAAGAAATTTTCGTGAAGCGTACAAAGTTGTTTACGGCGATGCGTAATTTCTTTAACGATGCAGGATATATGGAGGTTGAAACTCCAGTTTTACAGTCTATCCCTGGTGGAGCGGCGGCAAGACCATTTATTACGCACCACAATGCATTGGATATTCCTTTGTACATGCGTATTGCCAATGAGTTGTACTTAAAGCGTTTGATTTGTGGTGGATTTGACGGGGTGTATGAGTTCTCTAAAAACTTCAGAAATGAAGGGATGGACAGAACACACAACCCAGAGTTTACAGCCATGGAAATCTACGTTTCTTACAAAGATTACAACTGGATGATGGATTTCACAGAGCGTTTATTAGAGCACTGTGCAATGGAAGTAAACGGAACAACAGAAGCTACATTTGGAGAGCATAAAATAGATTTCAAAGCGCCGTATAAGCGTGTTACTATGCGTCAGTCTATTATTGACTTTACAGGTTTCGACATCAAAGGTAAAACGGAAGATGAATTAAGAGAAGCGTGTAAATCAATGGGAATAGCTGTTGACGATACGATGGGTGTTGGTAAATTGATCGATGAGATTTTCGGAGAGAAATGTGAAGGAAACTACATCCAACCAACTTTCATTACAGACTACCCGAAAGAGATGTCGCCATTGTGTAAAGAACACAGAGAAGACCCAAGTCTTACAGAGCGTTTTGAGTTAATGGTTTGTGGTAAAGAAATTGCAAATGCTTACTCAGAGTTGAACGATCCTATCGATCAAAGAGAACGTTTCGAAGACCAAGTTCGTTTGGCACAAAAAGGAGATGACGAAGCAACAGAGCTTATCGATCAAGATTTCTTAAGAGCCTTGGAATACGGTATGCCACCAACATCTGGTTTAGGTATTGGTATGGACAGATTAATCATGTTCTTAACCAATAATCCAGCAATTCAGGAAGTATTGTTCTTCCCGCAAATGAGACCTGAGGTTTTTGGAGCAAAGAAAGGTCCTGAGTTGAATGAAAACGAAAAGTTGATTTTTGACTTACTTGCGAAACAGCAAAAAATGGACTTAAACGTATTGAAAGAACAAGCTGGTTTATCTAACAAGCAGTGGGATAAAGGAGTGAAAGGTTTGGCAAAACACGGTTTAACTAAAGTAACGAAGGAAGAAGATCAATTGACAATCGAATTGGTATAATCCTCAAGATAAAGAAGAGAAAGTCCGATGCCTTTGGTGTCGGACTTTTTTTATGGCTCATATTTTGGCAAACGGCCGGGCTAATCATTATAGTCCCCAAGAGCTCGTTTAAGTCGCAATATGTGCTACCCTCACTTCCTCCGGTCGTAATTGTAGCACTTTGCTTACTAAAAACAAGCTATTGGGGAGCTGCCATTTTTATCCCTGTTTGGGGTTGAAAAGATGCTGTTCTGTATGGGAATTGAAATCTTATAGTAAAACTAGAGAATAAGCTACCTGCGAGAATCCACATTTTTTTATTGGGGAAGTGGCTTTACTTTTACAAATAAGAAACCTAAAAAAACCTAATCATGAAAAAGCTAAACATTCTTATCATTACCATTTTTTCTTGCTTATTAGTTGGTTGTGGAACTACGCCAGAATTCAATAAAAGAAAATATACCAAGGGTAAATTCCGTATTCATCATAAACTAAAGAAATACAGAGCTTCCTCTGAATTGCAAGAAGAAAAGGAAGGCGCTGAAAAACAAATTCAAGAAAGTCAAAATCGCAAGAAAGAACAGCAAGATTCATTGCACGATCCAGGAAGGAACTTAGTTCTCCGGTTTCTGAAACATCCGAAAGTAAGGAGGAAGTAGAGCTTCCAAAGGAAATTTATACAGAGGAGGATGGAAAGATGAATATGTCTGAGGTTAGGGCAAATATAGCACTCATACTTACCACTATTTCGTTATTGTGCTTGTAT